>JBIKTI010000499.1:0-2746 GCA_044348205.1 Phycisphaerales bacterium
CCATCCAGGTGCCAGTTGATGAGATTAATCGGGTGATGACCGGAAACAGAAACTGGCAAAAGGATGGACTTGGGCTCAGCGGTGAGACCTATCTTGTCGGGCCGGATCATGCGATGCGATCGGTTTCCAGATTCCTGGTGGAGGACCCTGCGGCTTATCTTGAGGGGCTTGATGGCATGAATGTGAGTTCTGAAGCCATCGAAGACATCCGTCGTTATGGCACGACCATCCTGGCTCAGAAGTTGGAGTCCGAGGCAATCCGCAATGCCTTGGATCGCCGTGAGGGAACGATGATTGTTGATGATTATCGTGGCATAAGAGTGCTCAGCTCCTTTGCGCCCCTCAACGTCAAGGGGCTCGACTGGGCTGTCCTTTCAGAGGTTGATCTTGATGAAGCCTTTGCGCCTGTGAATGCATTCAAGCGCCAGATTCTTGTCTGGGGTTCTCTGAGTATCCTGCTGATCACAATGGCTTCTCTGTGGCTGTCTTCGCTTTTCATTCAGCCTGTCAGGCAGCTGATTAATAGCGCTGTTCAGATCCGCAATGGTGAGCTCCATGCGATTGTTACATCGGAGAACAGCGGCGAGTTTGGGGAGTTGGCCGAGGCTCTCAGCGGCATGGTTGATCGCCTGCAGTCCCTGACCAGGGCCAGTGATGAGCAGAGTCGGCAGCGTCTTGAACTGCTGTATCAGCTGCTGCCTTCAGCGGCCACTGATCGGCTGCTCCATGGTGAGACTGCCATTGTTGAGCCACTCGAGAATGTTTCGGTGATGGTTACCGAGATCATTGGCTTCAATCGTTTTGTTCGTCTGATGAGTGGTGAGCAGCAGTTGCGCTTGCTCCATGATCTCGTTGCCCGTTTTGACTCCCAGTTACAAGCTTGTGGTGTCGACAAGATAGGCCTGTTCGGTGATCACTATGTTTCGGCCGGTGGACTGTTAATGATGCGGCTTGATCATATTGGAAGAATGGCGACCTGCGCTCTTGAGCTGCAGGCCCAGGTGCGTGGATTTAATCAACAGCATGGCTGCGAGTTGAATGTAGCTAGCAGTATTCACTCCGCTGATGTCGCCGCTGGGGTCGTCGGCACTACCAGGATGATCTATGACGTACGTGGTGACGCTGAATCAATCGCGCGAGCCATGCTCAGCCAGGTCGAGTCAGCTGAAGGCGCGATCCTGGTCTCGGATCCGATCTACGAGTTTCTCCATGATGTGTATGCGTTTGAGCGAGTCGATTGCACGGCTGCGCCAGCGGTTGATGCCGGCTTCACGATCTGGCGCCTGACCGGCAGCAAACGCGACCAGGTGCAGGAGCTGTGATGATGGACATCGGCAACGATGGGCTCACGACACCTGCTCTGCTGCTTGCGATCGGATTCCCCTCCATCCAACTGCTTCTCAGTGAGGCGATTCAGAAGCTCAGGCAGCAGGGGCGCCCCCTTGTGGGGACACTTCAGATTCTACGCAATCTGCTGATGCCATCTCTGGCATCGCTGATTTTTCTCGCCGACATCGTGCATCTTGACCATGAGAGCAGGGCGATCCGCTTCAACGAAACCGTTCTGTGGATCTGCCTGCTGGTCGCGTCGCTGTCACTGTTTGATCTCTTGCTTTTCTCGGGCACTGAAGCGGCTCAGAGACCACCGCTGCAGCGCGGCAGCGATTCCGCTGCCGATGGGGAGAGCTGGCAGTCCCGCATTCCCAAGCTGTTCCGCGACCTGGCGCGGGTGTTTCTGATCCTGCTGGGCGCCGCGATCATCCTGTCGGTTACCTGGGGCATCGATCTCGGTGGACTGGTGGCGGCGCTCGGTGTTGGTTCAGTGGTGATCGGCCTGGCCCTGCAGGACACCCTGGGCAGTCTCGCCGCCGGCATCACGCTCCTGTTCGAAAAACCCTTCGAGAAGGGAGATTGGCTGAAAGTTGGCGATTCTGTGGGCAAGGTCACCGATATCAACTGGCGTGCCGTGCGCATCGAGACCATCGACAATGTTCAGATCATCATTCCACAGATCATCATTGGCAAGCAGACGATCACGAACTATAGTCAGCCAAACAAGGCGCATAAGGAGGAGATCTTCCTTCGCTATTCGTATCGCCACCCACCCAATCTCGTCAAGCGTGTTCTGCGTGCCACGGCCCTGTCTACACCCGGGGTTCTCGAGCAGCCTGATGTCAAGGTGGCAACCGTAAAGTATGAGGATACAGGGATCAGCTATAGAGTTACATTCTTCGTGGAAAGTTATCAGGAGCGCCTGCGGGTGCGCGACGATTTCCAGACTCGTATCTGGTATGCCAACCAGCGCTTCAAGCTGATCATCCCGCTGCCCATCCGCGAGATTCTTCAGGCGGATGCGGGCGATCGTGATCCCAATCCAGGCGAGCGACTGTCGCAAGGTCTCGAGGCAATTCCCGTGCTGGCCAATGTGGAGCGCGAATCGCTGTCGAACCTCACCGAGGAGGCCAGCCTCAATGCGTTCGCAGCTGGTGAGCAGGTGTTCGCCGAAGGGGATTATGTCAGGGCGCTTTATTTCATTCTGGCTGGCCGTGCCGAGGCCTCAATCGTCGATTCCGCCGGAATGACGCGCGTGGTGTATTCCCTGGCCAGGGGGGATTTTTTTGGCGAGATCGCGCTGTTCAGCGACAAGCCCAGCCCGGTCACGGTGCGTGCGACCGAGGACCTGGAGGTGACGCTGATTCTGCCCGACCAGGCTCAGACCTTGGTGGAACGCAAGCCGAGTCTGGCT
>JBIKTI010000074.1:0-8345 GCA_044348205.1 Phycisphaerales bacterium
GAGCTGCTCGGCGATGCTCTCCGCGATCAGCTTGGCGTCGAGATCCGCGTTCTTGATCTCGACGACCCTCAGGACGACCTTGCGGCCCGTGAGGGTCTGGAGATCCTTCGTGAGCGCCTCGATGCCAGCGCCGCGGAGGCCGACGACCTGGCCGGGACGCGCCGTCTTCACGATGACCGTGAGCTCGTCGCGGGTACGCTCGATGAGCACATCGCTCACCGCCGCGAACGGCGGGGTGCGGTTGAGCCGCTTGTCGAGGTACTTGCGGATCTTGTAGTCCTCAACGAGGAGGCTACCGAAGAGCGCCTTCGGTGCGAACCAGCGAGAGCGGTGCGCCTCGGTGATGCCAACACGGAATCCGAACGGGTGGACCTTCTGTCCCATGGTGATTCTCCGGAGCGCTTAGGCCCCACGCTCCTCGACGGCGATGTGAATGTGGCTCGTGCGCTTGCGGATTGGGTGCGCGCGACCACGGTCCTTGGGCTGGAAACGGTCGAGGGTCGGGCCCTCGTCGACGCGGGACTCGCTCACGAAGAGCTTGGTCGGATCCGCGTTCTTCTCCTCCGCGTTGGCGATCGCGCTCTTGAGCACGACCGAGATGTACGCGCCGCCGCGCTTCTTCGAGAAGTCGAGCGCGGTGAGCGCCTCGTCGACGCTCTTGCCGCGGATCATGTCGGCGACGAGACGCGCCTTGCGGGGCGCGATGCGGGCGAATCGGTGGCTGGCCTGGTATGCCATTGGTGAACCTCGTTCAAGCTGCTAGGGGCCGACGCAACGCGTCAGGACTTCAGCTCTTCCTTCTTGTTGGTGTGCCCGCGGAAGGTGCAGGTGTGGGCGAACTCGCCGAGCTTGTGACCGACCATGTCCTCTGTGCAGTACACATCGATGAACTGACGGCCGTTGTGCACCTGGAAGGTGACGCCGATGAACTCGGGGACGATCGTGCAGGCACGGGCCCAGGTCTTGATCGGAGTCTTCTTGGTGCTCGACTCCTGCTTCTGCACCTTGCGGTACAGGCTCTCGACGACGTATGGGCCCTTCTTGAGAGAACGCGACATGGTGGTGATCTCGGTGGTTCTGACCGCTTGCGCGGGGTGACTTCTGACTTTGCTCTTGTCTCTGTCTCTCACTCGAGCATCCGAAGACCTCTTCTTCGAATGCGGCTCTCACTCGAGCATCCGAAGAGCTCTTCTTCGGATGCGGCTCAGAGTTTGAGCTGACCGTAACGCTTGCTGCGACGACGACGGATGATGCGCGAATCGCTGGACTTGCCGTAGCGACGCGTGCGTCCGCCCTTCGCCTGGGTGCCCGAGTAGTTCGACGGCTCGCGGCCACCCTTCGACACGGCGCCGCCGCCGTGCGGGTGCGCGTGGTGGCTCATCGCGATACCACGGGTCGTCGGACGACGGCCCTTCCAGCGGTTGCGCCCGGCCTTGCCGATCACGACGTTCGCGTGGTCGGGGTTGCCGACCTCGCCGACGGTCGCGCGGCACTCCATGGAGACCTGGCGGATCTCACCCGAGGGCAGAACCACTGTCGCCCAACGCCCTTCCTTGTTGGTGAGGCGCGCGTACATGCCTGCACCACGGCACATGCGTCCGCCGGCGCCCGCCTCCATCTCGATGTTGTGGAGCGCGAGACCCGTCGGGATGTGCTTGATGGGCATCGCATTGCCGACCTTCGGGTCGACGGGGTTCGCCGAGCTCACGATGGTGTCGCCGGCGGTGAGGCCCTTCGGTGCGATGATGTAGCGCTTCTCGCCGTCGGCGTACTGCAGGAGCGCGATGTGCGCCGAGCGGTTGGGGTCGTACTCGATCCCGACCACCGTCGCGGCCATGTCGTCCTTGTTGCGACGGAAGTCGATCTTGCGGTAGCGGCGCTTATGACCGCCGCCACGACCTGCGATCGTGATCTTGCCCTGCACATTGCGGCCGCTGCCGCGGACGAGCGGCGCGAGGAGCGACTTCTCCGGCGACTTCTTCGTGACCTCGGAATGGAGGTTCACCGAGGCGTTGCGCCGGCCGTTGGTGGTCTTCTTGTAGACGCGGATTGCCATGGGGAATCACCTGATGTTCGGCGCCGGGCTCAGAAGAGCTCGATCTTGTCCTCGGGATGGATCTTGACGACGGCGCGCTTCCAGGTCTTGCCCGGGACGAAGCCGTAGGAGTAGGCGCGGTTGCGCAAGCGGCGCGTCTGCGTCGCGACGCCGAGCACGCGCACCTTGTAGAGCGACTCGACCGCCTTCTTGATGTCGGTCTTGGTCGCCAGCTTCGAGACTTCGAAGGCGAAGCGGTTGTGGTGGCCGGAGCCCCAGGTTGCCTTCTCGGTCACGATCGGGCGGACGATGACATGAATGGGGTCCATTTACGCGACCTCCTTCTTCGACTTGCTCTTCGAGCCCGTCTTCACGGCGGGCGCTGCGGCTTCCGCCGCATCGTCCGAGCCGAAGCAGCTCTCGTTCAGGAACGAAACAAGCGCCGCCTTGTCCACCACGAGGAAGCGGTGGTTCAGCAGCGCGAACGCGTTGAGCTGGTCGATGCGGCACACATCGACGCCGTCGATGTTGCGCGCCGAGAGGATGGCGTTCCTATTGGTGCCATCCGTCGCGACGAGGCAAGTGCGGTCGATGCCGACCGAGGCCATCATCTTCGCGAAGTCGGCGGTCTTCGGCGCCTTGAAGTCGAGCGCGGCGAAGCACTTCACCTCGTTGTCGATGAGCTTCGCGAGCAGCGCGTTGCGGTTCGCGAGGCGACGCATCTTCTTCGGAAGCTCTGTGCGGAAGTCCTCGCGGGTGCGGGTCTTCTTGAAGGTGACGCCACCGCCCTTGCGGATAGGCGTGCGCGCGGCGCCTGCGCGCGCGTTGCCGGTGCCCTTCTGCTTGTAGAGCTTGCGGGTCGAGCCGTGCACATCGCCGCGGCTCTTCGTCCGGGCGGAGCCCTGACGCTGGTTGCCGTGGGTGATGACATAGGCCTGCTTGAGCAGCGCGTAGCGGACTTCGCCGCCGAGCGTCTCAGCATCGATCTGAAGGCTGTCGACCTTCTTGCCGTTGGAATCGTAGATCGGGAGTTCGATCATGTTTCGCCTCGTTGCGGGCATCTGCCCGCGTTTCGCCTCATCCTCCGCGTGCCTGTCATTGATGGCACGGGGCAGGAATCGACTTGGTGAATCCTCTTGTGTCCGCCGACTGGTTCCCTTGCGGGCCTTGCCGGCCTCCGAGCACCTGATCTGGCCTCGGAGCGCTTGTCACCTGCACACACTCATGACAGCACCCCACGGCTCACGCGCCGCAGGGTGCATTCGTTCACTTCTTCGGGAGCTTCTTCGCCTTGCGCTTGAAGAGGCGCGTGGCCGCACGGATGAAGAGATATCCATCGTTTGCGCCAGGAACCGGGCCCTTCACGAGCAGCAGGTTCCTCTCGGCGTCGATCTTGACCACATCGAGGCTGCGAACCGTGACGCGCTCGTCGCCGAGCTGGCCGGCCATGCGCTTGCCCTTCTTGATCTTGGCGCCGTGGCCGCGGTCGGTGCCGTGGGAGCCGATCGAACCCGGCGTGCGGTGCTTGCGCTCCGTGCCGTGGGTGGCGCTCATGCCCTTGAAGTTGTGGCGCTTCATCACGCCCGCGAAACCCTTGCCCTTGCTCGTGCCGACGACATCGACATACGCGACGCCCTCGAGGGCGTCGACGCCGATGGTCTGGCCGAGCTGGTAGCCGTTCGCGGCGGCATCGTCGGCGACGCGCATCTCGCGGTGGACGCGCTTGGCCGAGGTGCCGGCCTTCATGTCGTGGCCGATCATGGGCATGGTCGAGTTGCGCGCCTTCATGTCGTCGAAGGCGATCTGCACGGCGGAGTAGCCATGGCGGTCGGAGGTCTTGACCTGCGTGACGACGCAGGGACCGGCTTCGATCACCGTGACGGGGACATTGGTGCCGTTCTCGAGGAAGTAGCGCGTCATGCCGATCTTGCGACCGAGGATGGCGACCGTGCAGGGCTTGTTGCTCATGGTGGTCTCGGGGACTCAGGGACTTCTGTCAGGGGTCCGGTCGATCAAGATCGCCGTACATGACAATTGCTTCGTGCTGCGCGGAGGACCGTCCTTCGCGGCGATGTCGGTTCGGAGGTCAGGCCTTGATGCGGAGGAACACGCCCGCGGGAACGACCAGGCGCTGAAGCGCATCGGTCGTGCGGTGATTCCAGTCGGTGATGTCGATGACGCGCTTGTGCGTTCGGATCTCGAACTGCTCGCGCGACTTCTTGTCGATAAACGGCGAGCGGTTGACCGTGTAGATCTCGCGCCGCGTCGGCAGAGGAATCGGACCCGCGACGCGGGCGCCGGTGCGCTTCGCCTGGTCGACGATCTCGCGCGCCGAAGCGTCGAGCGCCTGATGGTCGTAGGCCTCCATGCGAATCCGGAACTTGCCGCCAGTCATGCTCAGCTCCTGTCTTGCGTCTCGCTGCACGGAATTGCAGCGTTTCGTCTCGTGCCTTCGTCTCGTGCTTTCCTCATCTGCCGCTTGTCTCGCCGCGATGTCCGACACCACCAAGCCACGCCTGGCGCGCCGAATCCATCGACGGTCACGCCCCCTCGGCTCGAAGCCGAAGAGGCGCGAATCGACGAGGATAGCAACTCCGCCACGCCTGTCAATCACATGCTTGTGCGCGACGCCTCGCCACCGTTGCGCGGCACGGTTATCGACGCGTTCGCATGCACGCCGAACGGGTGCGCCGAGCGGCGGCGCAGGCGCGACCGTACGATTGCGCCCGTGGCTCGTCGATACTACAGCTCCTGCGTCGCGTTCATGCTCGCGTGCGCCGAACTTGTCGAAGCGCGCGCGATTCTCGGGATCGTGGCCGTTGTGATCGTTTGCGCCGCGCCATGCGCGGTCCACGCGGGGTTCTCGGGCGTGGGGCAGTCAGAAACCGGGTCGACCGCCAGAACCACGGCTGCGCCACCGACCGACGACGGCCTTGCGCCCACCACTCTCGACGCGGACTTGCTTGGTTTCCGCATGCGGGTGCCCGTTGGAACGGCCGTGCGCGTGGAGCGCGGCGCACCGTCGAGCTATCTCCTCAGCGAGGAGTCCGAGAACCCCCGCTGGCGGATCCGCGCGACCTCCCTGCGCGCGAGCCGACTCGGGACGACGGCGCGTTCGCAGTGCGAGGACTACATCGCCGAACTGCGCGCGCGCGGGCAGGAGTTTCAGGTCATCGCGATGGAGGAGCGCACCATCGACGGGCGCGCTGCGCAGCTCTTCTATCTGTCCGTTCCGCTTGCCGAGGGCGATCGCGGAATCTCGGGAATCCTGATGGTTCCCGCGGGGCCCGACGACTACCTCGTCTTCTCGATCCTCGCGCTCGCCGAGCGCTTTGACGCCACGCGCGCGCTCCTCGACAGGAGCTTTGCGACGATCGCGCTCGTCGACCGCAGCAAGGAGCTCGACGAGCGCGCGCAGCTCCTCGGGCGCGGCGAGGCGATCGTCGCATCGTTCACCCCCGAAAGGCTCCGCGCGGCCATTGCGAGCGACCCCCTCTTCTTCCGCATGTGGCGGCCCGATGCCGACGGGAAGCCACAGGAAGTCGGCTATGTGATCATCCGTGTGCGCGAAGGCCAGCGCGGCGAGGTCGACGGCTCCGCGGATCCGCGCGCGCTGAAGGGGCTCGAGGCTGAGAAGGGCCTGCTGGCGACGGTCGACGCGCGGGTCGTCGTGAACAACGACGCGTCGCACACGCTCGATGTCGAGAGCCGCTACTTCATGACCTGGGACAGGCTCTCGGAGTCATGGTCGGTTCGATCGACGCAGCGGCATCGGAGCGCTTCGCGGTCTTCGGCGCAGACGGGAATCCGCACGCCGACAAGCGCGGGCTCGCCGCGGCCCGTGATCCGCGTGATCTCCGCGACGCGCGACGGCATGACGCGCGAGCCGCAGGACTGGGCCGTCCCGCCCGCCTACATCTCGCAGGCCGAGCTCGTCGTCCTCGGCCAGCTCCTTCCGCGCAACGACTCGGTCCAGACGGTCGACTTCCTCGACTACGCGTTCGACCAGCGGGACGAACGCCTGCCGCAGCGACGCGAGACCTGGTCGCGCACGGAGTCGGGCTGGCGTCTTGAGACGCGCGTCGGCTCGTCGCCCGACAAGCTGGTGCAGGAGTTCGACAAGGACGGCGTGCGGGTGCGCCGCATCGACCCCGACGGAACGATCACGGAACGCATCACGCTTGCCGAGCTGCGCAAGCTCTGGCGCGCGAAGGGACTCCCGGTCGACTGATGGTGCGCCGCACGATCGTCATCGACGCAACCGCGCTCCGATGCGCACTCCTCGTGGCCACGCTGGCGACGGCGGCCTGCGCGACGAAGCCCTCGGCCGCGCCCGCGCCCGCCACGCGGGATGCGCGCGGAACGGCCCCCGCGCACGCGGAGTCCACGCGCGAGCCGTCGTTCGTCGTGCGCTCCTTCACGCCCGTCGAGGACGCCCCCGTCGCACCGCTGCGCGCCGATGACTTCCTCGGCGCAGCGACCACGCCTCGCGAGATCGCCGTGATCGAGGGCGCACGCGAGGGAGAGCGACGGACCATCGCCATCGAGGTTTCGGCGGACGGCACGACTGTGCTCACCGAGGCAGGCGAGGAAGGCGTCGAGCGGACCGTGCTCAAGCGCCGAGCCGACGGCGGGCTCACGCTTCTCTCGGTCGACACGCCGAGCGAGGACTCGCGCAGCGTGTTCGAGGCGGGGCTCGCATGGGCGCCCGACGAGCTCGTGGCTGGCGCGACCGTCGAGAGCGCGTCGCCCATGCGCGTCTATCTCCTCTCCTCGCAGGGCGAGCGGTCGAGCGGCCGCGCCAAGCGCACGATGCGAATCGTCGGGACAGCGGCCATCGAGGCGTCGGGCGAACCGCTCGAGGCGACCGTCGTCGAGACGGCGTTCGATGCGCGCCTCGATGCGGCGCGGGCGCAGCGCCGCGCGACGCTCTACATCGTGCGCGGCAGAGGGGTGGTCGCGGAGCGATGGGAGGAGCGGATCGTGGTGCTCGGGATCTTCCCGCGCAGCAGTTCCGAGACGACCGTCGCGCTTCCTGCAACTGCCGCCGCCGACGCATCGAAGGACGCACGATGACAGATCCAACCTGCGCGTCGCCCCGCATCCTCATCGCCATTCCCGTCTTCAACGAGGAGAAGTCTGTCGACCGCGTGCTCGGCGAGGTCGCGCGCCACGCGGCCGCGTTCGCGGGCGAGATCCTCGTGATCGACGACGGCTCGACGGACTCGACGCCGTCGCTGATCGCGCGCCACCCTGTCGAAGTGATCCGCCACGGCAAGAACCGCGGCTACGGCCGCGCCATGCGGGACATGCTCGAATGGGCCGATTTCCGCGGCTACGACTGGGTGATCTCGATGGACTGCGACGAGCAGCACGAGCCCGCGAGCCTGCCTGCGTTCGTCGAGGCAATCCGCCGCGGCGCGAGCGATGTCGTGTCGGGCTCGCGCTACATGGACGAGTCGCTGCCCGGCGACCCGGCGCCCGAGGACCGCCGACGCATCAACGCGCTGCTGACGCGCGAGATCAACGAGCGTCTGTCGCTCGGGATCACCGACGCGTTCTGCGGCTACAAGGCGTACCGCGCGAGCGTCTGCGCGAACCTGGCGCTCGACACGAGCGGCTATGAATTCCCGATGCAGTTCTGGGTGCAGGCGTGCGCAGCGGGCCTGCGGATCGAGGAACTCGCAGTGCGGCGCATCTATGTCGACATGACGCGCACCTTCGGAAGCGGACTCGATGTGCCTGACCGCCGTCTCGCCGTCTACCGCGAGACGATGCACCGCGAGATCCGCCGCTGCGCGCGGCGGCTGCCGGTGAGGGCGATGGACGGGATCGCATGAGCGGCGCGCGCGTGTTCGGCCGCGACCTCGCGGCGTGGCGCGCGGAATCGCGCGCGGCGCTCGGGCTGCCTGCGGATCGCTTCATCGTGTTGACCGGGCACCAGGCGGGCATCTGGCACGCGGGAATCGCTGAGAAGTTCGTCGTCGGCGCGCGGCTTGCCGCCGAGCGCGGCGGCGTGCTCGTCCATGTGGTCGTCGACCATGACCTGAACGATGCGGCGCTTGTCGCGTTTCCTGCGCTTGTCGGAGGCAAGCTCGCGCGCCTCGCGCTCGAGCGCTCGCCGCGCGGAGCGGGCCCGAACGCGCTGCGCAAGCCCGTGCGCACGATGCGCCCCGAGCGCGCGCACGAGGTGCCCGCCGAGATCGAACCCGCGCTCGCCGCAATCGAGCGCGCGATTGCCGCCGAGCGCGGCCGCGAGAACCTCGCGATGCAGATGGCGCACGCGGCGAATGCGCTGCTCGCGCCGCGC
>JBIKTI010000445.1:0-2738 GCA_044348205.1 Phycisphaerales bacterium
CGGAACGGATGGTGTCAGCCGTCGAGCCCTGCACGCACAGCGACCAGCACCCTGTCGATTCCCTCGCCGTCGACGAGGATCTCCGCGTCGCGCCACGCGCTTCCCGCGACGAGCGCAAGCGCCTGCGCACGGTGCTTCCAGCCGACCTCGACGAGAAGGAGCCCGCCCGTCGCGAGGTGCCGCTCCGCGCCCGCGACGACGCGGCGCACGAGGTCGAGCCCGTCGCGGCCTCCGCGCAGCGCGATGGCGGGTTCGTAGTCGCGCACATTCGCGTCGAGCGCCGCATACTCCTCGTCGGTCACATACGGCGGGTTCGACGCGATCAGGTCGAAGCGCTCTTCGGCTCTCACCGCGGCGAAGAGGTCGCCCGCGCGGAAGTCGATCTCGACGCCATGGCGCGCTGCGTTGCGGCGCGCAAGCTCGACGGCCTCGGGCACGATGTCGGACGCCGTCATGCTCGCACGGCGCTGCGCGGCATCGGTCGAGACCGCGGGTGCGGGCTGCTGCTCGCCCGAGTCGGCAGGCGAGATCACCCGCGCGACCACTTCCGCCCCAGCGCCCTCGGCGCCCTTCGCTCCCGCAGAGATCGGCTTGCATCCGAGCCCCTCCGGCCGCGCGATCGCGCGCATCCCGAGCGCGATCGACACCGCGATGCACCCGCTGCCCGTGCAGAGGTCGAGGACGCGCGCAGACGGGTCGCCCTCCGCGCAGCGGGCCCGATACCAGTCGAGCGCGCGCGTGACAAGCGTTTCCGTCGAAGGCCGCGGGATCAGCGTGCACGGCGCCACAGCGAAATCGCGCCCGAGGAACGGCCATCGGCCCACGAGGAACTGCACGGGCTCATGGCGGCCCGCGCGCGCGACGAGCGCCCGCAGCGCCGCCAGTTCCTGCGGATCAAGCTCCCGTTCAGGCTCCATGTAGAGCCCGAGCCGCTCCACGCGCAGCACCTCGGAAAGCAGGATTTCCGCGATGGCGCGCGGGCTGTCGACGGAGCGCTCCTGAAGATAGGGAACGATCCACGCAAGAAGTGCGCGAACAGTCCAGCGTGCGGGCGCGCCTGTGTCCCCGATTGCTGCCTTCGGACTCGACATCGGGGCTCCTTCACATGCGCACGACGGCGCGGCCTTCGACCAAGCTCGCGCGGTCCACGACCGCGATCGAGCCCCCATCCTACGGTCGCAGCCGCCTCTTCGGCCGCACTCGCACGCCCGCCACGCGAAGTGCCCGCATGAACAGCCATCAGGTTGCTTTCTCCCATCGCCTCGGGTCGTTCGACGCTACGATGTCCGCCCCTCTTTCAGGGAGCATCCCATGCAGGAAATCTTCCAGTCAGTCCTCCAGGAGGCGACCGCTCGCGGCGTCTTCAGTTCCATCGAGCGTCTCCCAGACCGCCTGCGTTGCCATGCAAAGGACTGCCCCGAGCCCGCGTGGTACGAGCTCGCCGCCGTGGGCGACGGCCTCCTCGTGCGCTTCGCCACGCCGGACCGCTGGCTCAGCGAGTCGATCGAGTCCGACCTCATGCACTTCGGCGACCCGATCGAGGAACTCGTCGAGGAGGAGCTTGCGGAGCTTGGCTGGCGCGGCAAGGTGCCGCCCATCAAGCACTTCCGAGACGACGACAAGCTCTACACCTTCGAGAACAGCGTGCCCGAGGTCGGCGCAACGACCGCGACGAAGTTTCTCCTCGCCTACGAGGCGGCCTTCCGCGCGCTTGGCGATGTCGGCGGCGGCGGCGACGAAGACGGAGACTGAGCGCGAACAGGGAATCGGGAACCTCGCGGGGCTCGCCCCGCAGCGAAGGACTGAAGGCATCGGATGGCGCGACGCGTGCTCATGCTCGGCTGGGAGTTCCCCCCGTTCATCACGGGCGGCCTTGGCACGGCCTGCTACGGGCTGACGAAGGCGCTCGACCGCCAGGGCCTCGAGGTCACCTTCGTCCTTCCGAAGACGATTCCCGCAGACGGCGCGTCGCATGTGCGGCTCGTCACTCCTGGCGCCACGGTCGAGCGGAAGACGGGAAGGCTTCCGATGCCCGTCGCGGCGCCGACCCCCGCGCCTGCGATCGTGCGCGAGCCCGTGCGTGGCGCGCCAGAGCCCGTCGCCGCGAACGCGCCCGTCACGGAGCGCGAGCACGAGACCTGGAACCGCATCGTCGCGGAGTTCCAGTCGACGCGTTTCATCGAGATTCCAGGCGAGTATCCCTCCGTCTACGCGGAATCAGGCGGCAACTCCCCCGCGCGGATCGCGGAGGCCGTTCGCATGATGCGCGAGGCGGGCTGGAGCATCGAGCGGATCCGCACGCTCGCGAAGGCGGGCGCCTTCCCCGAACTCGCGGGCGACCCCGTCGAGCACGCGCTCGCGGCGGCGCTTCCCGAGACAGCGGGAAGGCCGAAGGAGGCGGCAGGCGCGCGCGGCGCAGACGCCGCGGACTACTCGGGCGATCTCCTCGGCATGGCAGACCGCTACGCGCGCTTCGTCGTCGACGCAACGCGCGGGCTCGAGTTCGATGTCGTCCATGCGCACGACTGGCTCACCTACCCCGCGGGCCTCGCCGTCGCGAAGCTGTCGGGCAAGCCGCTTCTCGTCCATGTCCACTCCACCGAGTTCGACCGTTCGGGCGAGCATCCGCACCAGCAGATCTACAACATCGAGCGCCGCGGCATGCACGGCGCGACGCGCATCATCGCGGTGAGCGTCCTCACGAAGAATGTCTGCGTGAACCGCTACGGCGTCAACGC
>JBIKTI010000446.1:0-2730 GCA_044348205.1 Phycisphaerales bacterium
CCGGGAAGGGTTGTCCCGTTGACCACCATGTAGCGGCCGTCCTCGTTGCCGAGCGTGTGGTCGTAGAAGTCAGACCAACCGCCGTGGAAGGTGTCGTATGACACGATGTTCCAGGTCCCGGGGTTGAACATGCTTTCGCCGCCGTTGGCATAGCTGGTGGTCGACGGGAAGAGCGACCCGGTCTGGAAGTCGCCGTTGACCACGAGATTGCCGAGGGCGGTCTGTGCACCCATGCAGGAGACGGCCGCGATCGCGGCGACGCGAGTCCAATTCTCTTGAAGCATCATCCTTCACCATGGCTGCCACATCGGGGCGGCGTTCACGACTCTGGCCTGACGGAGCAGCGCGTGCGGCTCGTCAAGGGCGGAGACGCAAACGAGTCGCAATGCACCTCACGATGAACGCTTTTCACGCTCGTTTCTGCAATTCGAGCGCGGCATGCACCCGATCGGTCGACAACGTCGCCCGTGCCGTCCCGACGGAGCCCGCGACCATCGAGCCTCAGGAATGCCCAAGCAGCCGCATGACCTCTGTCACATCCTTGTCGCCGCGGCCAGACACATTGATCACGAGCGCCTGCTCGCGCGGCATGGCGCGCGCGGCGATGATCGCGCCGTGGATCGCGTGGGAGGTCTCGAGCGCGGGGATGATGCCTTCCATGCGCGCGAAGAGCTGGAAGGCCTCGAGCGCCTCCGCGTCGGTCGCTGCGACATACTCGACGCGCTTCGTGTCCTTCCACCAGCTGTGCTCGGGGCCGACGCCCGGGTAGTCGAGGCCCGCGCTGCACGAGTGGACATCGGCGGTCTGGCCGAACTTGTCCTGGAGCACATAGCTCATCGAGCCGTGCAGGACCCCGGGCGTGCCGTAGGTGAGCGGTGCCGCGTGATCGCCGGCGCCCGCACCGCGTCCGCCCGCCTCGACGCCGATCAGGCGCACAGATGCGTCCTCGACGAACGGATGGAAGATGCCCGCGGCGTTCGAGCCGCCGCCCACGCACGCGACGACAGCGTCTGGCAGGCGCCCGAGCTTCTCGAGGCACTGCGCGCGGCACTCGCGGCCGATCACGCTCTGGAAGTCGCGCACCATCATCGGGAACGGATGCGGGCCGACGACCGAGCCGATGATGTAGTGGGTCGCGCCAACGGAGCCCATCCAGTCGCGCATCGCCTCGTTGGTCGCGTCCTTGAGCGTGCGCGAGCCCGACTCGACCTCGATGACCTTTGCGCCCATCAGGCGCATGCGGAAGACATTGAGCTTCTGGCGGCGCACATCCTCGCTGCCCATGTAGACGCAGCACTCGAGGCCGAAGCGCGCGCATGCGGTCGCGGTGGCGACGCCGTGCTGGCCCGCGCCCGTCTCCGCGATGATGCGCGTCTTTCCCATGCGCTTCGCGAGAAGTGCTTGCCCAAGCGCATTGTTGATCTTGTGGGCGCCCGTGTGCGCAAGGTCCTCGCGCTTGAGCCAGATCGCTGCGCCGCCCGCGTGCGCCGAGAGCCGCGGCGCGGGCGTGAGCTGCGTGGGGCGGCCGACGAACTCGCGCAGCAGCTGGTCGAGCTCGAGGAGGAACGCCGCGTCTGCGCGCGCTGCGGCGTAGGCAGCGTCGAGCTCCTCAAGCGCGGAGAGCAGCGTCTCGGGCACATAGCGCCCGCCGAACGCGCCGAAGCGGCCGCGCTCGTCGGGAACGCGCATGACCTCCGATGGATCCGTCCGTGCGGGCACCGTCGTCATGGCGCGTCCGTCCGCTGCGCGGGTTCACGGCGGAAGACCGCCATCGCCGGGCCGGAGAGCGCGTAGATCACGAACCCCGCCGCGAGCGCCTGCACGGGCCACCAGATGGCGATGATCACGGGAAGCACGATCTTCAGAAGGCTCTGGAAGCCGCGGCGCGCGCGCAGCACGCGGTTCGAGAAGTGCTGGTAGCGGATGTTCGAGATCATCGCGAAGGCGACGATGATGGTGACGAGCGGGATGCCGAGCGCTGCGAGACGCGCGAAGGCGAGACCGCCCTCGATGCCGGGCGTCTCGTGCAGAAGATGCTGGTGCAGCACGATGAGGCTCGCGACCGTGCCGCCCGCGCCTGGCGAGGGAAGTCCCTTGAAGTAGAGATGGTCCTCTTCCTTTGCGCTGCGGACCTCGGCGTTGAAGCGTGCGAGGCGCAGCGCTGTGCAGCACATGTAGAACGCGGCGACGGCCCAGAGGACCTTGGCGTAGGCGCTGTCCGCGGGCCCGAGGATCGTCAGTTCTCCCGCGGGGCCGTAGTAGTGGCTGATGAGGCGCAGCGTCATGAACGCGGGGGCGACGCCGAAGGTGATGACATCGGCGAGGCTGTCGAGCTGGGCGCCGATGTCGGAGGTCGATCGTGTCAGGCGTGCGACCGATCCGTCGATCGCGTCGAAGAACATGCCGAGGAAGATCAGTGCGCCCGCGACCGTCAGCGTCGACCAGCCGAACGGCGTGTCGGAGATCGGCTTCGCGGCATAGTGGATCGCTGCGAATCCGCAGATCGCGTTCCCGAGCGTCAGCAAGGTCGGCAGCACGCTGGTCGCACGGCGGCGGCGGCGGATGCGGCCGAGGTCCCGCGCCGCGAGGCGGCGCTCGCCTGCGGCGGCGGGCGCGTCGTCTCGGGAGATGTCCTCTTTGAGGGGATGCATGATCGGGGAGGCGACGGGTGCGGGCCCGCCCAGGCTTGCCTGCTATCGGCTCGCGGCGCGCGGCTCAGGCAGGATATCC
>JBIKTI010000075.1:0-8288 GCA_044348205.1 Phycisphaerales bacterium
ACATCGGCCTGACGCAGGTGCAGATCAACACCTTCAAGAACGAGCTCATGAAGTTCCGCGTCGAGATGAAGCGCTGGCCAACCGAGGAGGAGGGCCTCACCGTGCTCTGGTCGAAGGACGCGCTCGCGAACGAGGAAGACCGCGCCAAGTACACGCGGCCGTACCTCGCGGAGCCCGCCCCGCGCGACCGCTGGGGACGCGAGTGGATCTATCGCCAGCCGAGCACGATCGTGGACGGAGCCGACTTCGATGTCGTCTCGCTTGGGCCCGACGGCGAGGAAGGCACAGAGGACGACATCACGAACCACACCGCGCGCCAGGACGCAGCGGGCGACGACTTCAGCGAGTTCTCGGGTGGATCGGGCGCGTCGGGCGCCTCGGGCGGCTGACGCGGCTGCGAACGAGCACATTCGATGAGCGCACTGGGCCACAACCTCGATCGAACGACCAGCGCGACCGCTCGGCGCAGGCGCGGTGTCTCGCTGCTCGAGGTGATGGTCGCTCTCGCCATCGTGATCGCGACGGCGGCGCTTGTTCTTCCGTGGACAGCGGGCTGGCTCGGCGACAGGGAGCTCGACCAGGCCGAGGACCAGCTGGCGATGCAGTTCCTCATGGCCCGTGCCGCGGCGCGCGAGCAGGGTCGGCCTGTCGAGGTTGTGGTCGATGACGACGAGAGCGGCGTGCGAAACGCAGGCAGCATCGAGGCGCGTTGGATGTCGCCCGCCGTGGTGCCTGGCGACGACGATGCGGGCGATGGCGACCAAGGCGAGGAGTCGTTCCTTGGATTCGCGGGTGCAGACGACACGCCTTCCGCGATCAAGGCCACCTGGGCGCGCTTCGAGCTTCCGCGCGGCGTGCGCGTGAATCTCGACGGTGACGGCGCCGAGGGCGATGTCGATCGCGGTGAGTCGTCTGCGCGAGATCGGGTCGTGTCGCGCGACGGAGTGGCCGAGCAGGGCCCGGCCGAGAAGCGTGCGGGCATCGGCTCGCAGACGCTCGCGATCTTCCTTCCCGATGGAACCGCTGTGTTTGCGCCGATCTTCCTGCTCTCGACCGACGCTGGCGCGATCCGCGCGCTGCAGGTCGACAGCATCACGGGCAAGACGAAGCCAGTCGCTGCGCGCGGCGCCGACGGCGACGATGCGAGGCTCGATCGCCCCGAGTCCGAAAGGCCCGAGTTCGAAAGGCCCGAGTTCGAGCCGCCCGTCGACGGCGTGCGCGGGGAGCGCGGTCGTTGAACTGGTCGCGGCGCGGCGCTTTGCGGCGCAGCGCGGCTCGCCGAGCGCGCGGCGGCATTCTTCTCGAGCTTCTCGTGTCCATCGCGATCTTCGCGGCGGGTGCCGCGCTCACGCTCACCGCGCTGCAGAGCGCGCTCGACGGCGTGCGCCGCGCGGAGCTGCGCGCACGCGCGGAAGATCTCGCCGCCTCGCGCCTGGCGGAACTCGACGCGGGGCTCGTCAGCATCGGCGACCTGCGTGATTCTGGCGATGGAGATGACGACGACGACGCGCTCCTCGGCGACGACGCCCTCGCCGTGACGATCGAGATCCTGCCCGCGCCGGGAGCCGCACGCGGAAGCGCGCTCTCGCTCGCGCGCGCCACCGTGCGCGCGCAAGCGGATGTGGCGGCGGGATCCGACGGCGCCGTGCTCGCAGTGGCGGAGCGCGTGGTGCGCACCAAGGACGGTGCGCAGTGAACGCGCGGCGCGGCTTCACGCTGATCGAGGTCCTCGTCGGCATCGCCATCGGCGGCGCGCTGCTTGCAGCGCTCGGCGTCTTCACGCTCAACCTCACCGACACGCGCGCGCGCCTCGCCGAGATGACGGCGCGCGTCGACAGCGCGGAGGTCGTGTTCTCCGCGCTCGACCGCGCGATCGCGACGGCGATCGTCGAGGACGCGTCGCTCGGTGCAGGCGTCTCGGGCAACGAGTCCGCGCTGCGCGTGGTGCGCTCCGCGGTCGGACTCGGTGGCGAGCGCGAGGCGCTCTTCGCCGAGACGGGCGTCGTCGAGGTGAGGCTTGCGCCGGGCGCGCAGAGGATCGAGATCGTGCGCGATGGGCGCACGGCCGCGCTGCCTGCGCCCGTGCGCGCGATGCGCATCCGCTATCTCGGCGAGCGCGGATGGTCCGACGCCTTCGACAGCGGCGAGGCAGGCGGGTTTCCGGCGGGAATCGAGGTCTCCATCTGGTTCGGCGAAGAGGAGGGCGAGCTCGAGAGCGGGTTCGAGGACTCCACACCCGCGGCGCGGGACGATGCACGCGATGGCGTCGCCGTCGCAGGCGGCGCCTCGCTGCCCGCATCGGCGCTCGCCGCGCCTCCTGACAGGCGCCGCTTCTTCCGCATCGCTGGCTCGCCGCGCGTCGATGCGCTTGCGCTGCGGTCGATCCGCGACGGGGAGCGTGCGCCATGAGCGCCCGTCGTCGCGCGCGCGCGGGCTTCGCGCTGCTTGCGGTCGTCGTCGTCGTCGCGGCGGCCGTGCTCGTGACGACTGGCGCGCTGTTCGCGTCGCGCGCGGCCACGGTGCACGCGGCCGCATCGGCGAGCGAGGCGCGGCTTCGTCACGCAGCGCTCGACGGCGTCGCGCTGATGGCGGATCGGCTCGCGGAGTCGCGCGCCGCGGTCCTCGCGGGCGCCTCGCCCGACGCGGAGTCGCTCGGTCTCGTCGACTCGCTTCTCTTCTCGACGGGCGATGGCGCGGAGCTGATCGAGGTTCGCCTCGCGCCCATGCCGAACGGGGCATTCGTGGAGAGCGAAGGCGCGAAGCTCGACTTCGCGCACGCGGGCGCAGACGCGATTGCTGCGCTCCTCGAGGATGCGTCGCCCGAACGCCGAGCGCTTCTCGAGGCCGCGCGCGCATCGGGCCCGCGCTCGTCGCTCGACGGTGCGGCGTCGCTCGTCGCGCCCGCCGAGCGGCTGCGGGCGCTGCGCGAACTCCTCGGCGGGCTCCGCACGGTGGGCGCTGCGTTCGCGGAGGACGCGCCGACCGAGCCCGACGCGGAGCGCCCTGTCATCTCGCTCGTCACGGTGCACGCCCACGAGGCGCTCGTCGCGGCCGATGGATCCCCGCGCATCGACCTCGTTTCGCTGCTTGCGGAGGACTCCGGCGTCGACGCAGGGTCCGCGGCAGCGGGATCCACGCCCGCATCGCTCGAGGAGTTCAGCGACGCAGAGCGCGAGGTGTTCCGCTCTGTGGTGCGGCAGTCGCGCGGTGCCGCCGACGACGCGCGCCTCGCCAAGGCGCTCGCGGGCCGCGGGGTGCAGCCTGAGCGGATCGCCACGATTCTCGATCGAGTCACCACGCACGAAGGCGCGCTCGCCCCTGCGCGGCTCGATGTGGCGCGCGCGCCGCGCGCTGTGCTCGCTGCGCTTCCAGGGCTTGGCTCCGAGGCGGCGGCGCGCATCGACGATGTGCGCGATTCGCTCGATGAGGACGAGCGCGCGACGACCGCGTGGCTCGTCGAGCGGCGGGTGCTCTCGCCCGAGGGCTATGCGGAGGTCGTTGCGCAGCTGAGCCCGCGTTCGACTGCGTGGCGCTTCAGGGTCGAGGCGTCGAACATGCCGCGCGACGCGGGCGACGGCGACGGCGACGAAATCGCCGCTTCGTCTGCCGTTCCAGGCGTCGGCAGGCGGTTCGCGGCATTCGACTGCATCGTCGATGTCGGCGCGGAGGAGCCTCGCATCGTGTTCCTGCGCGATGTGTCGCTGCTCGAGACGGCGCGCATTCTCGCGCGCGCGGAGGCGCAGCCGTCGACGGGCGCGGAGCCGCGGGAGGAGCGCGATGCGACGCGGTCTGGCTCTGCGAGCGACCCTTCCGCCGAAGTCCGCACGCCTGCGCGCGGCGACGCGCCCACGAATTCAGCGCAATCTCGCCCAAGTCGAGTTGCCGAGCCGCGCTCGCCTGCGACAATGGAACCTCCGCCTGCGCGCCGCGTGCGCACGGCGCCAGCGGGGCGCGATGTGCGCGTCGGAAGCGGCGCGTCGAGCGTGCCGTGACGGCCTCATGGTGAGCGAGCAAGCCCGAAGCCAGACGACCCCATGACCACGCTTCCCGCACAGATCCTCCAGCGCCTGCAGCGCCCCGCGACCGCCCGGGTGGCGCCCGCGACCGCGCTCGACGCCGATGCGCGCAGTGTGCGCGGTGTGTGCGCGGAGCGTGGCGCGGGCGGCGTGCTGTCGGTCACGGCCGCCGTACTGGTCGAGGTCGTGGCGCCGCCCAACGCCGAGCGACGCATGGACTCGTCGGAAGACGCCCCGTCGGAAGACGCCCCGGCGGAAGACGCCCCGGCGGACGACGCCCCGCTCGACGACGCCCCCGCGACGCCCGTGGGCCTCTCAAGGGAAGAGCGCGGCGCGCTCGGGCTTGGCGACGGGCCTGCGCTGGTGGCGCTTCCGCGCGAGCAGGTGCTGCTGGGCGAGATGGAGCTTCCCTCGGACGACGAGGCCGAGGTGCGCAGCATGGCGCGGCTTGCGCTCGGCCGCGACTATGCGATCGAGGGCGTCGAGACCGCAGGCGACTTCATGCATGTGGCGCGCGTGGACGGGCGGAGCACGGTGCTGCTCGCCGCAGCGCCGCGGGCCCGCATCGCAGAGACGCTCGCCCGCGTCGGCACGACGACGGCCGCGCGCATCGCGGTCCGCGCGCTTGGCGTCGTGTCGCTTCTGCGCCGTGCGCCCGACCTCTGCGCGGGAACCGTGCTCGCGATCGACGCGACCAAGGCGCAGTGCGAGTGCACCGTCGCACGCGACGGGAGGCTCGTCCAGACGCGTGGATTCGCGCTTGCGGAGGATGGAGCGGACGCCCGTGCAGCACTCGTCCTCGCAGAGCTTCGCCGCATGCTCGCGGCGATGCGCGCGGCGGACCCCGCGCTGCGCGTCGCGCGCGTCGTCGTCCTGTCCGATGCGGCCACAGCGGGCGCGCTCCTCAGGGGAATCGAGCCCGTCGCGGGCGTGCGTGGCGTGCGGCTCGAGTCGCACCCCGCAGTCTCGCTCGACCGGCTCTCGCAGGAGGCGCGCGAGGTCTTCCGCAGCGCGTGTTTCCCCCTGGCTGGGCTTCTCCTCGAGGATGGCGGCGACGGCCGCTCGATCGACCTCCTCCACCCGACGCCCGAGATCGATGTCGCCGCGCGCACGCGGCAGCGCATCCTTGCCGTCGCGGGCGTGATGGTCGTGGCGGCGCTCGCGGGCTGGACCTTCGGCGCGCGCTCGTGGCGCGATCTCGAGGCGCAGCGCGTGGATCTCGAGGCGAAGGCGCGCAATGCGCTGCCAGAGCTGCGGCGCTCGAAGCGCGACGAGTTCCTCGTGCGCCATCTCGAGGTCGCGACGAAGGTCGAGCCGCAGTGGATCTCCTACCTCGACGCGATCCGTCGCTTCGCACCCGACCAGGACGCGATCGTCTTCGAGGGAATTTCCGCGCAGCTCTCGGACGCCGAGGTCGAGTACACGCGCGAGGGCGCGTTTGTCTCGCGCCCGACGCTGCGCTTCGATCTCATGGGCGAGGCGCGTGATCGCGCGACGGCCGACGCTCTCCGCGACGCCTTCGTGCGCGCGCGCGGGGTGACGCTCAGTTCGACGGGCGCCGACGGTCGAGGCGGCCAGCGCCTGCCAGCGCCGTTCGCCTACACCCTGCGCACGGCGGAGCTTGCCCCCAAGCTTGGCGAGACGAGCGAGGAAGCGCCGTCGCCGTCGCCGTCGCCCGCGCCGACATCCGCTCCCTCGGCCGAGGCCGCTGCACCATCTGCCGCGAAGGAGCGCGCGCCATGAGCGAGCCAAGGAACCTCGCAGCAGGCGTGGCCGCCGCGCGTGCGCTCAAGCTCCGCAAGCTCGCGCGGCGCTGGCCAGTCGCGGCGGCCATCGGCGGTGCGGTCGTCGCCGTCGTCATCGGATTCATGGTTGGCGAGAAGCGCTGGAGCGACGAGCGCGCGAAGGTCCTCGCCGACATCTCGAACTTCCGCGGCGTCCTCACAAGCGCTCGTGCGGGGCGCGAGTCGCGACCGCAGCTCGACGCGCGGATCCAGGCCTTTGCAGACCGCACGCTCGGCGGTTCGCTCGAGACTGTCGACAGCGAGATCCGCCGCCGCCTCAATCGGGCTTGCGAAGAAGTCGGTGTGACCGAGTTCTCGGTCTCAACAGGCGCAGCGACCGTGCGATCGACGCCCGCGAAGGGTGAGTTCCGCTCCGCAGAGCAGCGTCGCCTTCGGGAAGAGCCTGATTTCGTTGAAGTTCAATCGACTCTTTCAGCATCAGGGCGCGTGGAGAAGGTCCTCGCGCTGCTTTTCCGCATGGAGGCCGAGCCGTGGCTCAAGAGGATCGAGTCTCTGAGACTCGACCCAAGCGCAGACGGCGCGTCGGTCAGAGTGACTCTAAAGATGGCGAACTTCTTCCTGCCTGGGAGGTCGCCCGCTGCGCCGCTTGTCCTGCAGCCAGAGGCACTTGCGTCCGCGACCCGCTATGCGGCGCTCTTCGCGTCGAACCCGTTCCAACTGGCGACGCTGCCCGAGCGCGCAGTGGCGAAGGGTGGCGGGCGTGGAGGTGACCAGCCACCCGCGGCGCAGCAGGCGGCAGACCCGTCGGCTCTCGCAGCGCCCGACAGTCCATTCCCCTACGCGGAGTGGCAGATCACGGGCATCGTGGAGGGGCCGACGGGCCCTGAGGTCTGGCTGCGGCATCTCCAGAACGGAACGCCACTTACGCTGACACCTGGCGGGGCGATCGGAGAGCTCGTGCTGCGCGGCGTCGAGTACGATGCGGCGCTGTTCGACGGCTTCGGAGCGTCGTTCCGAGTCCAGGTCGGGAGCAATTTGATGCAGCGGTCGTCCCTCGGCAAGTGAAGCAGGGCGGCGGTGGCATCTCGTCACCCGCCCAAACGGCGGGTCAAGACGGGTCAAGACGGGTCAAGCGTGGTCGAAGGCGCCTGTGTGCGGGCGCGTCAGCGAGAGGAGCCTCGAATGAAGAAGTCCCAGTCGAAGGAATCCGCCAGGGCGAAGGGTTCGCGCGGGAAGGTCGCTGCCCGCGACGCCCTCGTGCGCGACGCCCTCGTGCGCCACGCCATCGGTCTGGCACCCCTCATCGCAGCGGCCATCGCATCGCCCGCCGCCCTCGCGGGTGACGCCACGCAGGACGCCCCGCAGGCGCCGCCCGCGGGCGTCGCGCAGCCCGCCACGCAGGACGCGGGCGCCGTCCGCCTCCGCTTCAACTTCAAGGGCCAGACCTACGACCAGATCCTCGACTACTTCAGCCGCATGACGGGATTCCCCGTCGTGCGCGAGACGCCCGTCCCCGCAGGCACGGTCGACTACATCTATCCGAAGGACTACACGCTCTCCGAGGCGATCGAGACGCTCAACATCCTCCTCCAGACGCAGGGCTGCATGCTCCGCGTCGAGGGCGGGCGGATGTTCTTGCAGAAGCTCGACGACATGAAGCGCGAGAATGTGCCGACCTTCGTCGGCACCGTTCCCGCGCAGGTCACAGACGACACGATCGTCACCGTCGTCCTTCCGCTCATGAACGCGCAGGCGAAGCCCGTGGCGGAGCAGCTGCGCAACCTCGTCGCCACCTACGGCTCCGTGACGGCGCTTGAGCAGCAGAACGCCGTGCTCGTCGTCGAGACGGCCGCGCAGGTGCGCAGGCTCCAGCGCATCATCGACGAGCTCGACCGCCAGGATGTCGAGAACATCATCGAGTTCATCCCGATCCGCCACGCGCGCGCATCGGAGCTCATCAAGAGCCTGCAGGCGCTCATGGGCGAGCGCGTGGTCGAGTTCGTGGTGAACCCCGCCGACGGAAAGCGCGTGAAGATCGAGGAGAACCGCGTGGCGGGCCTCGTGGTCGCCGCCGACGACCGCACGAACTCGATCGTGGCGCGCGGCGCGCGCGCGAAGATCGACCAGCTGAAGCAGACGATTCAACTCCTCGATGTGCCCGTCGAGGGCGGCGCTGCGCCGACCGCGGCGGGCGGCCGCGGCATGAAGACCTTCCCCGTGACGAAGGTGAAGCCCGATGTCGCGAAGCAGCGGCTCGAGCAGCTCTTCGCGGCGTATCCCGCCGACAAGAAGCCGACCGTGGTCGCGCTTCCCGAGGCGGAGCGCGTCACGATCGTCGGCGACCTCGGTTCGATCGACGACGCGGAGCGCCTCATCGCGGAGATGGAGGGCTTCGACCCCGCGCGCGTGCGGCAGACGCCCGTGGTGCGCGAGCGCCTGCGCGGCGACCGCGCCATCGTGGCGCTCGAGCTCGAGAGCGCGTCGCCCGAGGCGATCCTCGCGGCGGTGCGCTCGCTTCTCTCGAAGC
>JBIKTI010000447.1:0-2725 GCA_044348205.1 Phycisphaerales bacterium
GGCTCATCGACGCGATCCTCGTCGAGGGACGAGTAGATGCGCGGGCGCAGTTGGCTCGACTGCGCCTGCGCGGCCTGGAGATCGTCGAGATCGAAGAGACCGCGAAGATCAAGCAACGGTCCATCGAATGAGCACTCGCACGATTCGCTCGCGATCGCCGGCCGCGGAGCGGTCAGCGTTCCCACGAGAAATCCGACTTGGTCGGGCGTGAGATCGGCGAGGCGCGTTCGGCCGAACGCGGAGTGCTCGCGCGGTTCCGCATACATCGGCTGGCCCATCGTCGCGATGTGGGCGCGCTCGAAGTCGATGCTCCTACGCAGGCCAAACGGATCGTCCGCATCGAGACGCGACAATTCGGCGCCGAGCCGTCGACGCGCCTTTCGGTCCAGCGAATCGCGCGCTGCGAGTTCCTCGAGCACCGCCGCGACATCGCGCGAGAAGCGCTGCGCGACGAGCGGATTCCCGATTCCGCCGCCCTCCGCGAAGTGCCGGATCGCAACAAGCGACGCGACGCAGGCGTCGACGGCTGTCGGCGCATCCGCCGGCCGTGCGCCGGGAAGCAGCGGGTCGAAGAGCATGATGCGAAGCGCGCCCAATGCGCCCTCGCACCTTTCCTGCACAAGCGAGGGATGGGGGCCACTCAGATGCCTGATCGCATCGAAGACGCAGCGCTCATTCTTCGTCGCCCGCAGGATTCGGTCGATCAGCTGCGGCCGGAGTGCCTCGATCGCTCGGCGCACGGCGCGATGCTCCTCTTCGGATCCACCCCCGGGGGCGCTGCGAAGCGCGATGATCCTTCGCTGCATGTCGGGCGACAGTGACTCAGCGGACTTCGCCGCCGTGAGATAGTGCGGCGCCGCGTTGATGAGGTCGGCGGGTTCGTATACCCCATCCTCGAGGCCGAAGAGTGCGTCCTCCTGCATCGCGAGTTGCCTCTGCACCGACTGTTGAGCCATGACCGAGCTCGCATTCGCGCGACCCAACTCGGCGACCCATGGTCCAAGCGTGCCTGCGACCGCGCGCTCCTCGATCGAGCGAACCGCCGCGAGCAGCGTTGCGTCGTCTTCCACCGCGGTGGCCGCGACGATCGCATCCCTGTACGCGATCGAATCCGCAAGCTTCTGGATCTTGTCGCCCCCGAGCAGCTTCGCCGTCTCGCCAAGCCCGCGCGCCTCAAGCTGTCTCTTCGCCCGCTCGGCTCCGTTGGCGTGAAGCCTCCGCGTCTCCGCCACGAGGATCTCCGCATCGTTGCGCAGGCCCGCCAACAGGTGTGCGCGCAAGACCACCGCGACATCTCGTCGCGCCTCAAGCAGCGCATTCGCTTCGGTGGAATCGATCGCGCCACGATCGATCAGTTCATCGACGGTCTTCGCGTGGATGGCGACGATGCCTGCATGTACAAGCGCGCTTGTTGTCTCAGGTTGCTCCTTCAGTTGTCCTGCAAGCTGGAGTTGGGCACGCAGGAGATCGAGCTTTGTCACATGGTCGCCGCGAAGCGCGGCGTCATGCGCGAGGAGCCGCGCAACTCTCGCAAGCAAGCGCTGGGGCGACAGCGAGGGAGGCTGCCGGCTCCATCCCTGCTCCGGATCGATCTTGCTCTCGTACGGAAGTCGCACCGCCGCGATCAGCCCTGGGCCGATGGGACGCACGGCCTCGAGCCACTTCGTCACAGCCTCGTTTGCGACACCCGACACCAGGAACGGTTCCCACCCGTCGTCGGCGTCCATCGTGTAGGCCGCGTTCACGCGCGCTGCGAGCTCCCTGTAGCGGGTGATCACCTCGCTCTCCGTGGTCGACGCGGAACCTTGCGACGGACTCTCGTCCTGACAGGAAATCGCGGCGCACGGCGTCGCGGGGAGCACCGTCGCGATCGCGAAGGCTGACGCGCGCAGAAGCCATATGGCGAATGCCGCATCACGCGCATTCATGGCGCCACCCACCCTTCCGCGACCCTCACCCGCGCGCGGTGCGCGGGCGGGTCGACCTCAAGCGACACGAGGGCGCCTTCGCGCACTTCGGCGGTGATGCGCGTGCCCGCAGCGCCGTGCAGGCGGAAGCGCGCGTCCCACGACTTCGGCCACGCGGGCAGGAGATGGATCGTGCCGTCGGGCCGCGACTGGAGCAGCATCTCCTGCACGGTCGTCAGCAGGTTCGAGCCATGGCACTGGTCGGGCACCCAGTCGAAGTTCGGGCCCCAGAAGGTCGGATAGCGGAAATTCTTGTGGGTGTTCTCGAGCTTCGCGCGCACATTCGCGGCGGCTTCGTCTGCGAGGCCGAGGCGCGCGGCCTGCATGCCGTCCTGCGTCCAGCCTTGGGTCATCTTCTCGATGCGCGACGCGAAACTCGCGCGGCCGATCTCGAGCATGTCGCTCTGCAACCAAAACGGCCACACCGCATAGAGCTCGGGGTTCTCGCAGTTCGAGCGCACGGGGTCGAACTTCTCGGCAGGCGCGAGTCGCGTGCCGTCGGGCGTCAGCGGCAGCGGCGGGCAGGACGCGCGCATCCGTTCCCAGAGCGCGCGGTCGTCGGGGCCGCCGAAGCCCGATGGAAGCGCAAGAAGCCGCGCCGTGATCTCGCGCAGGCCCGCGACCGACGGCAGGTCGTTCACCACGCCCGTCCAGTAGGTCTCGAGCGCCTGCGTCGGCGAGATCACGAGCACGCCGCGCTCGTCGCGTGCGAATCGCGTGTCGAAGTAGCGGAGCACCTCGCGCGCCATGGGAACGGT
>JBIKTI010000448.1:0-2718 GCA_044348205.1 Phycisphaerales bacterium
GACTGAAGTCCACGGGCACCCCTGATTGTCGTGTCGCACGATTCATACCGTCGGAGTCCCCGACCAAGTGTGCCAGCAGACTTCAGTCTGCTGAACGCCAACCGTCGGAGTCGAAGGCTGATACCACCCGTTCCGCGGACTGAACTCCACGGGCACCCAGGACTCTCGCGTGGCACGCCTTCGTCTCGAACACTTTCAGTGCCGGGTGTTCCCGTCTCGCGGCCGAACCGCATCGACCGCGACGCGATGCCATCACATCCGCTTTACGCGGATGTTCCTGAACGCCACGCGGTCGCCGTGGCCGCAGAACCCGATGTGGCCCTTCGCGCGCGTGAGCCCGCCGACCTTCTCGCCCGCCACGGTCTTGCCTTCGGGCGCGGCCTGGTCAAGGTCGACATCGAGAATCGTCACGCCGTTCAGCACGACGGTCACGCGCCGACCCTTCATCGTCACCGTCTGCGCGTTCCACTCGCCCACGGGCCTCAGCGCCGTCGCCGTCGCGGCCGCCACGCCGTAGATCGAGCCGTGGTACTGCCAGTCCTTCAGCCCCTTGTACTTCTCCGCGGTGTTGTCGAGGACCTGCGACTCGAACCCGGCCCACGCTGGGTCGCCCTCGAGCGGCGCGCGCAGCGCGAGACCGTTGTTCGCGCCCGCGGTCAGCTGGAACTCGAGGCGCAGCTCGAAGTCGGCGTACTCCTCCTTCGTCAACAGATTCGTGCCGCCAGGCTGGCACACGATCGCGGACACCCCGTCGATCGACTCGACCTTGTAGCCCTTGGTGTCGCCGACCCAGCCGTCGAGGTCGGTGCCGTTGAAGAGCACCGCGAAGCCGTCGGCCCTCTCGGCCGCCGCGTCGAACGCCACGGGCTTCGGTGCGACTGCGGCGGGCGGCTCCGCGGCGGGAGCGCAGGCGAAGAGGAACGCGAGGGTCGCGATGTATGCGTGCATGTGCGAAAGTGTAGGAAATTCCGTGCGTCGATCGCCCGTCGCCGCCGATACCATCGCGCGGCCGCGCTGACCGACCTCGATCGAGAGCTCCCATGACCATCGCCTTCCTCCTCGCCGCTTCGCTCTCCCTGAACGCCGCCGAAGCCCAGACCGCACGCCGTGCGGCGCCCGAGCCACGCGAGTACGCCGAGGGCGCCGCGATCCCGCGTCTGCGCTTCCAGCCCGTGCTGCCGAGCCTTCCGCTGGTGCGCCCCGTGCAGGTCTTCCAGCGGCCGGGCGACGCCGCGAACCTCTACATCGTCGAGCAGCCTGGCCGCATTCTCATCGCGGACCCCGCGAAGAGCGACACGAGCGAGGCCGCCGTCTTCCTCGACATCCGCGAGCGCGTGAACGACGGCGGCAACGAGGAAGGCCTGCTGTCGGTCACCTTCCACCCAGATTTCCCGAACAAGCGCGAGATCTACGCCTACTACACGGCGTCGAAGCCGCGGCGCTCGATGCTCTCGCGCTTCACGGTGAGCGAAGACGGCAAGACGGCGGACCCCGCGAGCGAGGAAGTGATCCTCACGCAGCCGCAGCCCTATTCGAACCACAACGGCGGCACGGGAATCTTCGGCCCCGACGGCTACTTCTATCTCTCGATCGGCGACGGCGGCGCCGCGGACGACCCGCATCACTATGGCCAGGATCTCTCCACCTGGCTCGGCAAGGTGATCCGCATCGATGTGAACAGGAAGGGCGACAACGGCGCGCCCTACGCCGTGCCCGCGGACAACCCGTTTGTCGGCCGCGAAGGCGCGAAGCCCGAGATCTGGGCGTGGGGAACGCGCAACATCTGGCGCATGGCGTTCGACCCGAAGACGGGCGACCTCTGGGCGGGCGATGTCGGGCAGAACGCCTACGAGGAGATCAGCCTCATCGTGAAGGGCGGCAACTACGGATGGAACGCGCGCGAGGGCTTCCACCCGTTCGCGCGCGGCCGCGGCGAGGGGCCGTTCATCGAGCCTGTCGTCGAGTACGGCCACCGCGAGGGGCTCTCCGTCACGGGCGGCGTCGTCTACCGCGGGGCGGCGATTCCCGCGCTCGACGGCGTCTACATCTACGGCGACTTCGTGTTCGGCACCGTGTGGGGAATCCGCATGATCGACGGAAAGCCCACGAAGCCCGCCGTCATCGCGCAGCGCCGCGGCGAACTCATCTCGTCGATCGATGCGATGCAGGACGGCACGGTCGTCCTCTCGACCTTCAACCGCGGGCAGGACCGCGGCAACCCGGGCTCGCTCTGGAAGCTCGTCGCGACGGGGCAGTGACGCGGTCGCGCCGCGTCATTGGCGCGGCGCCGCGACACGCGGCACAATGCGGCCATGGCACGACCGCTCCGCTATCAGACGGCAGGTGAATCGCACGGTCCGGCGCTCGTCGCGATCGTCGACGGCATGCCGTCCGATGTGGCGGTCGACGCAGCGCGCGTGAACGCGGAGCTGTCGCGGCGGCAGGGGGGCTACGGCCGCGGCGCGCGCCAGCGGATCGAGACCGATGTCGCGGAGTTCCTTGGCGGATTGCGGCAGGGGAAGACGATCGGCTCGCCGATCGCCGTGCGCATCGCGAACAAGGACAACCGCATCGACGACCCCGAGAAGACGCCGCCCGTGACGCGGCCGCGGCCAGGCCACGCCGACCTCGCGGGGAGCCTCAAGTACCTCGTGCCCGATTGCCGCGGCACGCTCGAGCGCGCGAGCGCGCGCGAGACAGCCGCGCGCGTGGCGGCGG
>JBIKTI010000486.1:0-2703 GCA_044348205.1 Phycisphaerales bacterium
CTTTATTGTGTATGTTCCTGGAGATGGAACATTAAATCTAATATAATACTCATACCCCTCTAATATAAATGAATAATCAAAGTTTTGAGTTTGGATAGGAGTTCCGGTAGCAGTACTTCCAGAATATAATTCACCAACCATGCTTTCTAGTTCTGAAGTATTTAGAATCATCTGAACATAAAATCTATCTACAGTATTTACTTCCTCCCAACTTCCATTATCTATAACATTTACTAATGGAATAATTGGATCTGGAAATACTACCTTCCACCCCATATCATATACATAGCCAACCTTAGTAGTTTTCCAACCATTGTCGTATATTGATATTGCCGCTGGATTCTTCCAGTTTGGATTATTTGGGTCTGATGATGTTTGTAATCTAAATGGCATATTATTATCCTATCAAATTATTTCGAAAATATCAATATATTATACATACCTTAAGTATATATCTCCTTGGGCTGCGCCCGTAGGGAGAGTAGTGCTAGTTCCATATTTAATAGTATTGCCATTATTTGGGGTATCCGTTCCATTTTTATATCTATTGGCTATAGTTCCTGGTGTTTCAATCGGCTCACCATTAATTGTAACCGCTCCGTTAGTTCCAGTTTTTAAATTAATATTACTTCCCGCCCCTTGAGCATGTATTAATATTTGACCTGGAGTATCGGTAGGGCTAGCATCTACTGCATTTGCCCTAATAACTAAAGTATTTGGGTAGGCTGTTCCTTCTCCACCCTCATCGTCAGAAACTTCCCACCCAAGGTTAGCCCTTTGTCTAGAAGATGAATCTAGCCATCTTATTTTAGCAGGGTCTCCAGCAGCAGCCTTTAAAAATATATCCTTTCCATCTGATGATAAAATAGAATAAGTATCAGTCACGCTTGCCTGCGTCCCTGATGAATATCTTGTGTACCCAATAGATGCAGAAACACCCTCAATTATCAAGCCCGTACTTGTTACTTGTCCTTTAAAAAATGCAAAACCATCTCTATCTATTCTAAAGTTTGGAGCGGCTAAAGATCCATGGTCTAAATTAATTAACATTCCAGCAGAAGAAAATGCACTACCTGTTCCTGGGCCAGAATAACCTCCTGATTTAATATTTCCTGTTGAAATATTTCCACCAGTAATTGTAGTATTATTGGTAACTATATCTCCAGCCGCCCCGCCATCATCAATTTTTCCATTTAACTCTGATTGCGTGGCATATCCACCTATCGTTACCGTTCCAGTATCTGCATCTATATTAAAGGTTTGCACCCCAGAAGTATTATATGAAGTAAATCCAGAATTATTTAAAACTATTCCGCCTGTTGTGGCAGCAGTTTCAGAAGTAAGAAGCCCACCATTTACTATGAGATTTCCAGATATTTCACCCTCTGTTGCCTCAATCCTACCTCTAACCGCCACGTTTGTAAAAATGGCATTTCCTTCAGCCGTGATCCCCCACCCTTGGGAACCAAGAATTTTTTCCGACCAGTCTTCATAAACTACAGCAACCTGATCTGTTTCGCTATACTCTTCAGAAACAGTATTACCTGATTCATCAATGTAATTAATTGTTACTAGGTCAGTATTCTCAATAGCAGGATCATCAAACTCTACTGAAACTACTGGATAGTACTGACCGCCTGCTTCTATTTGTATGAGATACCCAGGCTTAATATCAATTGCATCTATGTTTCCGTCAAACTTTGGAATAGAGCCATCAAAATTAAATGAGGATAGCATTGGAGTGTTAAGTTTAAAAGTTCCATCTGGATCTATAAATGCTGGTAGTGGCTGGAACTGAAGGTTAATTTCCTGAGGATCAAAGGTGTTCTCAGACATTACTCTGCCTTCCCAAATATAGCGTCACCTGAGTCATTTGTTTGCAGCCAATCGCCCTTCCAATTACTACCGTCGTAGGTATATCTAGCGATAGCAATATAGCATAGAATTTTTTCTCCCTTTTCATCATTAAGTGTAAATGATTTAGTGTGAGAAGCCTTTCCTCTAAATTTTGCAACGTCTGATCTAGACGGTGGATTCTTCAAATTAATCTCTGCTTCACTATCATCCATTAACTTATATTTAATTGATGCTTTATTAGGTCCATTAAACTGTTTGTATGCAAATACAACAATGTCCTCTACGTTACCTTTTTTAGGTGGCGTGCTAACTTCTGATATTAGTGAAGGAACTTTTCCTTCCTTACTATCTCCTATGATTGCTTCAGGAAGTTTTACTGTAATATTTCTGACCTTTATCTTTTTCTTATACTCTTGGATAGTTCCAGAGGTAGTCAAGTCTGTGGTTGGGGAAGGTTGGGTAGTTTTATTTATACTTACATAGACATAATTTTTTTTCTTACTGTCTCCTGGCATCACCACCGCCTGAACATTAGTAAACCCAGCATCTGAACAATTAATAATAACATCGTCATCTGGGGCCAGATCTCCTACCCCCTTGGAGTTTGTTAATATCATAAGAAACTTATATCTTCCGTCAGAGACATTTTCTTTCTTTGTATATTTATTAAAGTTAAAAGTTTTGTTATTGCCAACTTTGTATTGATCTTTATTCTCCACCACCAACTTTATTCCCTTTAATTTACTTACTAAAGGAGGCGCTTGAGGAACTGTAAAGTTTAATACATCATCTACTTCCTCGCCAAAAATATTCATCTCTATCATAAACTCTATATAATCCCCAGGG
>JBIKTI010000076.1:0-8213 GCA_044348205.1 Phycisphaerales bacterium
CCCGTCTCGAGATCGACCGCGACAAGCCGCACCACGCGATGCCCGCGCTCGTTGTAGAGGAACGCGATCTCGCGGCCGCCAGGAAGGACGCGGACGCGGTCGATCGACCACGGATTCGCAAAGAGCGCGTCGTCGAGCGCGACCTCGCGCATCGCGGCGCCAGCAGGGCCGCTTCCGACCTGCGCGACGCGGAAGAGCCGCGGCGACGCGCGTTCGATTGCGTCGCCGGGCTTCAGATAGTCGAGCGTGCGCAGCTTCGGCTGCAGCTGGTCGCGTGGGGCGCTCTCGACGAGATGGACAGCGCGGCGCTGGCCTTCCTTGACCTTGAGGGCGAAGACCGCGTCCTGGCGCGGGGAGATCCAGTGCGCGCGATAGCCGTCGCCCGCGGCGCCGTCGGTGGTGCGGAAGATCTCGGCACCCTCGCGCGCCACGACGAGGTTCGGCCCATCCTGCTCGACGCGCAGCGCGGGCGGCTCGGCCCTGCCCGCGCCCGCGCCACCCGACGCCTCGGAGTCAGCCTCACCGCCCTGCGTCTCGTTCTGTCCATCCATCGCGTCGACCGCCTCTGGCTCGGCGGGCGGCGCGTCTCCGATCGCAACCGTGCGCTCGACCTCGCCCGCGACCACATGCCCGAGCTCGCGCCCCTCGGCGGTGCGCACAAGCCACGCGTGGCCGCCGAAGGTCTGCTGCCGCCGCGAGCCACCCGCCTCGATCACGCCGTACGAACGCTCGCCCATCGCGCGATCGACCCAGAGGATCTCGACCGCCTCGTCGAGCCTGTTCTCGAAGACGAGATGCGTCGACGCGCCCTGGCCGCGGCTGCGGCGCTTGCCTGGCTTGAGCGATGTCTCGAGCAGCGCGCGCGCCGCGGGGTCGTCGGCGAGACGCCCGCCGCCGAGCGCGAATACAAGCGGCGCGTCGAGTCCGTCGAGCGCGACAGCGACGCGCGCAGGCGCCCCGCCACGCGCAGGCTCGACGGCCACGCCGCGCACGGGCAGCCGATCGGGCGCCGCTTCACGGCCCGCGCCCGCAAGCGCCGCGGCCGCCGCAGCGTGATCAAAGAGCGGCACCCTCGCGGCATCTCCCGTCTGCGAGGCATCGACGAGCCACCAGCGCCGCGCGCCATCGCGCGCGCTCTCCGCATACCAGAGCCGCGCGCCGTCGATCCATGTCCGCGGACCCACGGGGTCGTGGTACTCAGCGGCCTGCGCCCCGATTCGCGCCCGCGCAGCGTCGATCGCGGCACGCATCGCGGGCAGGCTGTGCGCGGCCGACGCTGGTGCACCCTGTGACGGCTGCGCATGAAGCGGTGTGGAGCGAAAGACAGACAGGAAGAGCAGCGCGCACGCCGTCAACGCGGCGCGCGCGGGAAGCAAAGGCATGCGCATGCGTTCATCGTAATGCGCGTCCCGCGCGCAGGCGCCTCAACTGGGCATCTCACTCCGGCGGCACGAACAGGATCCAACCCATCGCCGCGCGGTCCTCTTCGGTCCAACGGTCGTCCCAGAGGTAGGCGTTCAGCGGGCGGAACTCCTGCGCCATCGCTTCCTCGATGCGGTTGTGGCGCGCGCGCTCCTCGGGAGTGGCGGTGCCGTCGGCGAGTTTCTTCCCGAGCGGAAGGAGCTGGCGCTTCAGCTGGATGTACCGCCCCGCCTTGCGGCGGAACTCCTCGAACCTCGGGTGCTGCGCGTGCTGCTTGTAGGGTTCCTCCCCGCCGATCACGACCGTCGGCGGCGGCGGCGGAAGCTTGAGCTCCTCCACGATCGCGGCGGTGGTGGCGCGGCGCACGGCTTCGAAGGAGTCGGCCTCGGTTGGCTGCTCGGACGCCGATCCCGACGCTGCGTCGGCGATCGTCGCGTCGGAGGCCGCGTATCCGCCGTCCTCTCCGCCGCCCGCGGGTGCACCTCCGCCCGACAGCGAAGGCCCGCGCGGAGCCGCGGCCGCAGCCGCTGAAGCCTCTCCGAACGCCGACTCTTCGCGCGCGGCCTGCGCCTCGAAGCCCTCGGGAAAATCGCGGTCGCTGCAGCCCGAGAGCGCGATCGCGCAGCAGAGCGAGGCAGCGAGCCCGCGCGCCGCAGGGGCGCCGCGCGCGTGCCAGCCCAAGATCAGCGCGTCGATCACTGGAACATCCCCGGGACCATCGCGCGCCGCAGCCACTCGTAGTCGGGCCCGGGCCAGAAGACATCGTTCTGCGGCAGCGTCATGTAGTAGTCGACATCCTTCTGCTTCGCTGCGTGCTCGTAGGTGAACACGGAGCCGTCCGCCATGGAGAAGTTCCACCGCCCTGGGTGCCACGCCGCGATCTTGTCGACCCAGATGCCGTTGCCCGTGACGCTGATGCCGAAGCCGTTGATGTTGTAGCCGCGGTGGTCGTACTCGAGGCTCGTCACGATCGTCTTCGACGGCACGGGGATGCGGCCCATGGTGTTGACCTGCCAGTTCGGCGGGCCGCCCCACATCGGTCCCTCGCCCGTCGAGATGAACGCGTTGAACGAATAGGTGCGGAGGCGCTGGAAGCTCGAGAACGGATCGAACGGGCTCTTGTAGACCGCCTCGTTCTGCCCGATGTACGACCACATGCGCCCGCGCTTGAGCGCGTTGATGGTCTCGAAGCCGTTTCCGTTGAGGTTGCCCTGCCCCTGCACCCAGTCCCACTGCGTGAGGCCCGTGTCGACGCCCATGAAGCGCCCCGAGTTGTCGCCGTAGTACTGCGTGAAGCCCACATTCAGCTGCCGCTGGTTCGAGAGGCACTGGACGCTCCGCGACTGGCGCTGCACCTGCGGGATCGAGATCGCGATCAGGGCCACGATCAGTGAGATGATCGCGATCACGACGAGGAGCTCGACGAGCGTGAAGCCGCGTCGAAGCGCCGTCGCAGACGGACGGGTCGGGAAAGGCATGGGGGTAGCATGACCCAGCCTGCACGCCGTGTCAACGAAGACGCCCGGGCTGCAACACCCGGGCGTCAATCTCGGACTTGATGCGGGCGATTCGAGCGCGCGGCGGCTCACTTCGCAAGCGCCGCGTCGATCGCAGCGCGGATCTTTCCGTCGCCGCCCATGCCGACCTCGAGGAACTCGACGCGGCCATCCTTACCGAGCACGACGATGGTCGGGATCCCCGGCACGCCGTAGGCCTCCGCCAGCGGGTCGCCCGCGAGGAGGCACGGGTAGGTGAACTTCTTGTCCTCCATGTACTTCCTGGCGGCGTCGGGCGAGTTCTCCCAGGTGTTGATGCCGAGGACGACGACGCCCTTGTCCTTGTAGTCGTCGGCGATCTTCTGGATCGCGGGCATGGCGGCCTTGCACGGACCGCACCAGGTCGCCCAGAAGTCAAGGAGAACGACCTTCCCCTTCAGCGACGCGAGCGTGACTTCGGCGCCCGCCAGATCCTTGAGCGCGAAGTCGGGCGCCGTGTCGCCGACCTTGACCTTCAGCGCCGGGGTCTCGGGTTCGCCGCCTTCGTCGCCACCCATCATGAAGTCGGGCTTGGGCGGCTCGACCTTGGCGAAACCCTCGGGCCCGGTCGTTGCGAAGAGCGCAGCGTCCATCTCGCCATCGACCTTCACGCCCGTGAGGACCGTCACAGGCACGGGGAAGTCCGCACCCTCGGGCATGTCGTCCATCTCGGGCATCATGGTGATGCGGCGCGGGAGCCCGTCGGTGCGCGCGAAGGCGATTGTCTCCTTCATGCGGATGGTCGGGATCGCGCCCGCCTCCTCCATGCCTTCCATTCCCTCGGCCGAGCCCATGGCCAGCTCACGCACCACCTTGACGACATCGCACTCGACGCCGTCGAGCGTCTCCACGCCTTCGATCGCGGCGGACTTGATCGTGGACGCGCCGAACCCGTAGTTCGCCTGCGCATCGCTGCGACCGCGCAGGCGCTGCTCGAAGAACCACTGCGGCACGGCGATCATCTTGACACCGACCACCATGGGCCAGTCCTCGCCAGCGAGCGCCGAGTAGGTCTTCGCACGCGGATCGGCGAGCATCGCCTTCGCCTCGGCGAGTTCGTCGATCACCGCGTAGTTCGCCACGCCCGTGTCGTCGAGCTGCTCGATGCGGAGCGCGCCGCCGATCTGCGTCGGAGTCGCATCGGCCGCGTTCGTCCGGAAGAGGACGCGGTGCTTCGCGTCGAAGCCTGCTGGAAGCATGCCCGCCATGTCGTCCATGCCGTCGATCTTGGTCTGGCTCGTCATCTCGATCGTGCGGTAGGCGCGCACGGCCTGCACGCCGCGCTCGTAGATCGCGGCGGCCTTCGCGTCGACGGGGCCCGCCTTCGCGGTCTCTGCAGCCACCTCCTTCGTAGCGTCCTTCGTGGCGTCCTGCGCGCTGCCAAGCGCTGGCGAGGCGGCGAGAGCGGCGGCGGCGAGCGAGAGGACGATCGTGCTGCGTCGGAGCGGATTCATGTTCTACCTTTGTGTATGAAGCTGGCGCGCGGCACGGCCGCGCTCGGTCGCGAGTGCGGGGGACGGTACCACGCCGTGTGCGGCGCGTCGATGAAGATCGTGCTGAAAACGCGCGCCGCTGTGGCGCCGCTCCGCGGGAACCTTCCCCAAGATCGCGAACGGCGATCGATCAGTTTCCGCTGACGGCCGTGTAGCCCTCGGGCGGCTCAGCGCGGAAGTAGGACGGCGCAAACTCAGGGTTCATGACCACGCCCCAGTAGTGCATGGTTGTGGTCTCGCCAGGGGTGATGGCGCCATCTGGCCCGCTCAGCATGCGGATCTCGACGCGTCGCGGCATGCCGTCCGAGCGGGCGTAGTGGATCGTCTCGATGTAGCGGATCTCGTCGACGACCTCTGTGTTGCCTGCCGCAGCGCCGTCCGCCTCTGCGACGACATTCTGGCTCTTGAACACCTCGACCACATCGCAGGCCTGGCCGTCGAGCTCCTCGGTGCGCAGGATGCGCGCGCCGACGATGTCGGGAAGCAGGATCTCGGAGGCCTTCACCTCGTCGGGCATGCGCGCCGCGGCCGCGCGCTCGACGAAGTACCAGCGCGGGATCGCAGGCAGATGCGGGCCGACGACCTTCAGCCACTCGCTGCCCGGGTCGAAGTAGGTCCTGCTGCGGTCGTCGACGAGGATGGCGCGCTTGCCGTCGAAGAGCGCCACGGCGCCCGCGACATCGCCTTCGGGCCCCTGGTCGAGGTGCGTGATGCGGAAGTTCGGCATCGAGATCGAGTCAAGCTGGACGAAGCGCAGCTGGACGCGGCGCTTGAGCCCGAGCCCCGACATGCGCATGTGCTCGGGCACGCCCACCGACTCGGTAAGCGTGATGCAGTCGAGGCTGCGAAGATCCTTCACATTCGCGAGGGCGCGGTTCACGATCGCCATGGCATCGTCCTGGACGATCATCGGAGGCATTGCGACCGCAGGGGCGGCGCCCGCACCGTCGGCGGGCGCGGGAGCGGGCGCACCGCGAGGCGCGACGCGCTGGATCACGGGCTCCGTGGCCGCCTCGAAGCTGAGATTTGGATCCTGCGGTGCGGGTGCGGGCTTCGACGCGGGCGGGGTAGTCGGGGTCTTTGTGGACGCCTTTGTGGACGCGTTGGTGGACGCCGCGGTGGACTCGTCCGCGCGCGCCGCAGTGTCGTTGCGCGAAAGCACCTGGATTGACTCGTTCTGCGAGGGTACCGCCACGGCCTCCGCGCCCTGCTTCTCGTTCGAGGCCGCCTGTTCGGGAGCCGCGGCGCTCTCCGCGGATCCGCCCGCGTTGCGGGAAGCGCAGCCCGTGCCGACCCCGAGGGCGATCACCGCCCCGAGCAAGGAGGCGATGGCAAGTTGCGAGGCGCCGACGACGCGGTTCGATGGGGTTTCGGAGGGCATAGGTGCGACTATACCGATCGGCGTTCCGCGGGTCGCACTTCGGCGATTCCGCCGAGCGCCCGCTCGGGGGGTCTGAGAAGCAAGGCACGGAGGCTTGGCGGCGCCGTCAATAGAGCACGCGGAAGCGGATCGTGCCCGAGACGGAGCGGAGTTCGTCGATCGCGGCGTCGTCGTAGGTCTTGTTGACATCTGTGACCACATAGCCGACGGCCTCGTCTGTGCGCAGCGACTGCCCGAGGATGTTGATCCGGCGTCGCGCGAGGATCGAGTTGATCTCCGCGAGGACGCCCGGCTGGTTTCGATGCAGATGCAGGAAGCGGTGCGCGCGCGGCGTGGGCGGCAGCGCGATGTTCGGAAGGTTCACGCTTCCCGCTGTCGCGCCCGCGTTGACATGCTCGACGAGGCGGTTCGCCACGAAGGTGCCGATCCCCTGCTGCGCCTCGGCGGTCGAGCCGCCGATGTGCGCGGTGAGGATGACATTCGGAATCCCGCGAAGAGGCGTGTCGAACGCCTCCTTGTTCGAGTTCGGTTCCGCGGGAAAGACATCGACCGCCGCGCCCGCGAGGTGGCCCGCCTTCAGGCTCGCGGCGAGCGCATCGAGGTCGACGATGTGTCCGCGCGCGAGGTTCAGAAGATGCGCCCCCTGCTTCATCCTGCGCAGCTCGCGCTCGCCGATGAGATGCGTGTTCTCTCGGCGCCCGTCGACATGCATGCTCACGATGTCCGCCTTCGCGAGGAGCTCGCCGAGGCTCTTGGCGCGGCGCGCGTTCCCGAGCGGCATCACCTCGGCGATGTCGTGGTAGAGGACATGCATGCCCATCGCCTCTGCGAGCACAGAGAGCTGCGAGCCGATGTGGCCGTAGCCGACGATGCCGAGCGTCTTGCCGCGGAGCTCGCAGCAGCCCTGCGCGCTCTTGCGCCAGCCGCCCGCGTGCAGGATGCGGTCGCTCTCGACCGCGCGGCGCATGAGCATGACGATCTCGCCGATCGCAAGCTCGACCACGCTGCGGGTGTTCGAGTAGGGCGCGTTGAACACCGCGATGCCGCGCGCGGCGGCCGCTGCGAGGTCGACCTGCTCCGTGCCGATGCAGAAGCAGCCGACCGCGAGAAGCCGTTCCGCGGAGTGAAGCGCGGCCGCGGAGACGCGCGTCTTCGAGCGTATCCCGAGGAGCGAGACGCCCTTCAGCGCGCGCGAGAGCTCCGCCTCGGGGAGGGCATCCGAAAGCGCCTCCACCTTGTAGCCCTCGTCGCGCAGCATGCTCGCGGCGTCTGCGTGGATGTTCTCAAGAAGGAGCGCGACCATGCGCGACTTCGGGAAGCTCGGGGCACCGGGGAGCCCGTAGATCCAGAGGAGTTCGTCGACGCTGCGGACCACGCGGTCGGCGCGCGCGACCACATTCTCGCGGGCGATGTTCTCGCAGTAGGCGACGAACTCGTGCGCGGCGCCCGCGTCGCGGATCTCGCAGTCGGTCGCGCCGTCGCCGACCGCGATGACGGTGCCCGCGAGGTTCAGGGCGCGCACCGCCGAGGGCTTTCCCTTCGGCTGCGCGAGCGGCGAGTCCGTGTCGTAGCCGATGACGGTGGTGCCGTCCTTCGACCAGTGCAGCTCGTTCGCCACCACATGGTCGGGCGCGATGCCGAGATCCGCGCACACCGGGACGACATAGTCGCGGAACCCCGAGCTGACGACATAGATGCTGTCGGCGTTGCGCCGGATCGCCGCCTTGTGGCGGCGGAAGCTCGGCGCGAGCTTCTTGCGCAGCAGCCTGACGACCGCATCGACATGCGCACGGGTGATGGTGAGCTGCGAGAGCCGGCGACGGAGCGACTCGTCGATCCCGATGCGGCCCTCCATGCCGTCGCGGGTGATGCCCTCGATCGCGAGCACCTTCGCGTCGCGGTCGGGGTCGTCCGCGAGCGCGAGGCGCGCGATCTCGTCGAGACCCTCGACCGCCACGATCGTCGAGTCGAAGTCGAGGATGAGGGTCGTTGCGGACGCGGCCATGAAGCGAAGATATCGGCGCTCCGAGAGCGCGGGATGAGGGATTTACGCGCCAGAAGCGCGCGCGAGTTGAGCGGCCGCCGCCGCGGCGGCTTCCTTTGGCGTGGATGCCACACCGTCGGAGTCCCCAGCCAAGTGTGCCAGCAGACTTCAGTCTGCTGAACGACACGCGTCGGAGTCGAAGGCTGACATCATCCGTTCCGCGGACTGAAGTCCACGGGCACCCCTGATTTTCGCGTCGCGCGGTTCAGATCGTCGGAGTCCCCACACTTGATTGTCGTGTCGGACGATCCGCACGTCGGAGTCCCCGGCCAAGTGTGCCAGCAGACTTCAGTCTGCTGAACGACACGCGTCGGAGTCGAAGGCTGACATCATCCGTT
>JBIKTI010000490.1:0-2698 GCA_044348205.1 Phycisphaerales bacterium
CGACTACCTCGGAAAACGGGTGGACCAAGTCACAAGCACCATCGTGAAGGTGGCGTTCGCTTTGCTGATTGGCATGGCCGGCATTCTCGCGGCTCAGTTGTTCGGCTGATGATTTACCTCTCAGCGGGTCATTTTCCGTCAGCGCCGGGAGCCTCTTGGAAAGGCTTCGTAGAGCATGCCGAGGCCAAGTTGTGGGTTTGGCAGATTCTTGCCTCTCTGCCAGAGGCCGTCATCGTCCCGTCTGTTGAACTGAGCCGAAAGATTGCGTGGGTGAACAAGCGCGCCTCCGCCTCGGACCTGTTGGTCGAGGTGCATTTCAATGCCGCCGCTCCGGGAGCGCGGGGATGCGAGACCCTGTACGCTCCGAAGTCCTCGTCTGGCCGGGCCGTTGCAGAAAGACTTCAGAGCGTTCTGGAGCGGTTCTTCGTCGGCCGCGGGGTCAAGGAGGGGTGGTATCAGCAAGACCCGCGGAGAGGCCCATTGGCGCTTTTAGCGCGCACGAAATGCATTTCTGTCATCATCGAACCGGAGTTCGTTTACAACGCCGAACTCATCCGGTCGCAGCGCAAGGCGTGCTGCGCGGCATTGGCATCTGAACTTAGGAGACTCGCATGACTGACGAATCGCCCATCACCACCGCGGATTGGGCCCGCGGAAGCCTGAAGAGCAAGACCATGTGGTTCGGCACGGCTCTGGCCGCTCTGTCCACGGCTGCTCAGTTGCAGCCGGCATGGGAGCCGCTCTTCGGCAAGTACGGTCCGCTCGTCGGGCAGGTCGTTGGCCTTGGCATCATGGCCCTGCGGATGGTTACCCGCGCGCCGCTGCCCATGAAGTAGGCAGTTTCGGCCGGCGCTAGGGGGATGCAACCGCACCCCCGGCGCCGTATCATGGGCAGGTCTACAACGCCAAAGGAGGCCCCATGGAACGCGAAATCGTCTTTTGTCTGCCGGTGTCGCAGGTCAACCTGCTTCTCAGTCTGTTGGGCAACGCGCCCAACGCGTCTCACTCGTACCCCCTGATGATGGCTATCAAGGGACAGGGCGATGCGCAGATGACTGCAGTCAACACGCCGGTGGAGCCGACGCAGGAACCGTAACGAACAGTCCACCCCTATGAGCAACCCTCAGACAAACCCCCTGTCCTATAACGCCTATGTCACGCAAATCGGCGTGATGGCCGTTGTGGCCACGCAGAGCGTAGGCGGGGTTGTTCAGGGGGTGGACCCCCCGTTCACTGCCATCATTCCACAGATGCTCAACTACGCAGAGTTGCGCATCCAGAGAGACCTCGACCTTCTTCCGTCTCAGCAGACCGGAACCTTCACGCTCACGCCGAGCAATCCCATCCTCGAGATTGATGTAGACGACTTCGTCGCGATTGAGACGATGCAGGTGACTTCCGGCACCGCGAAGATTCCGCTTCTGCCGGTGACGAAAGAGTACCTGCAGAATGTCTACAACGACACGGCGTTCACCGGCATGCCAAAGTTCTTTGCCATGTACGGAGGCGACTCTCCGGGCGGCAACCTGTACAACTACATCCTGTTCGGGCCCACTCCGAACGCCGCGTATCCGGTGACGGTCAAGGGCACGAAGCGTCTGCCGTCGCTCTACAAGTTCGCGGTCGTCGGTGACGCTGACACGCAATACACTTTCATCAGCACTTACCTTCCGGACCTGCTGATGTTGGCGTCGATGATTTACATCAGCATGTTCCAACGCAATTTCGGCGCCGCAGCGAACGACCCTGAAATGGGCTTCACCTACGAGTCGCAGTATCAGGCTCTGCTAAAGTCGGCATTCGTCGAGGAAGCGCGCAAGAAGTTCCAAGCGTCGTCGTGGTCATCCGCGTCGCCCGCTGTGGCCGCCTCGCCGGGACGCTAATCCGTGCCGCACGCCTCGCTCAAGGTCAAGCCGGGCATCGACCAGAACGAAACGCCGGCGCTCAACGAGACTGGTCTTTCGACCTCCAACCTTGTTCGCTTCATCCCGGACAGGAACGGTCTTGGCCTTGTCCAGAAACTGGGCGGATGGGTGAAATTCTTCAACGACACTTTCGCAACGCCAGTGCGCGCTTTGTGGGGGTGGGAAGACACGAACTCCCAGTCGCATCTCGCTATCGGTCAGGAATCTGACCCTCTCACCGATGAGTCTGTACTGTCAGTCCTCACGAATGGCGTGCAAATATTCATCACTCCGCGCTCGGAGCAGACGGACATTGCGGAAGATTTTGACACGACTGCCGGCAGTCCGGTAGTCAAGGTCACGGACGCCACCACAGTTGGCCTCATCGGGTTCAACACGGTTTACATCGAGACTCATGTCTCAGTCGGCGGCGTCATTCTTTTTGGTCTTTACCCGATGGTGTATGTGTCTGCAACCGAGTACAACATCACGGCTATCAATGTGCTTGGAGAGCCGTTTCTCGCTTCTTCGACCGTTACAGCGGGCGGCTTGGTTGCGGAGTTCACCACGGTTTCAAGTCAATACACCGTCAATGTGGAACTGGCAAATCACGGCTATCAAGTTGGCGATACCTATCCGTGTCTTGTTGCAACCACGGTCGGCGGCGTAACTATCTTTGGCAATTACACGATTCGCACAATCGTGGACGCCGACAACTTCACTATTTTTGCAAGCACGGTTGCAACTTCTTCGGCGTCCGGATTCATCAACGGCGGAAATGTCAGATTTCGATA
>JBIKTI010000449.1:0-2695 GCA_044348205.1 Phycisphaerales bacterium
ACATCCTCGACCAGCTCGAGTCGGGCAACCCGAAGAAGACGATGAAGGGCGGCGCGATGGAGCTCGGGGCGACCACGCTCCCGCAGATCCCGCGCCACACGAGCGACCGCAACCGCACCTCGCCGTTTGCGTTCACGGGCAACAAGTTCGAGTTCCGCGCCGTCGGCTCGAGCGCCGCGGTCGCGTGGCCGAACACCGTCCTCAACACGATCATCGCGGACAGCCTCGACTTCATGGCCACGCAGCTCGAGAAGCGCGCGGGAAAGAGTCCGACGCAGGCGAAGCTGGAGAGCTCCGTGAAGAGCCTGCTGCAGGAGGTCGTGAAGCAGCATCGACGCGTCTGCTTCGACGGCGACGGCTACTCGAAGGCCTGGCACGACGAGGCGAAGAAGCGCGGGCTGGCGAACCACAAGTCGACCGTCGACGCGATCGCCGTCTTCGGCTCGAAGAAGACCGCCGATGTCTTCGCGAAGTACGGCGTCCTCTCGAAGCGCGAGCTCGAGGCGCGCTACGGCATCATGGTCGAGCAGTACATCAAGCTGCTCCGCATCGAGGCGCGCACGCTCCAGTCGATCGTGCGCACGGCGATGATCCCCTGCGCGATGCGCTTCCAGGCCGAGCTCGCAGACACCATCGGCGCCACGCAGGCCTGCGGCGTCGAGTGCCCCGGGGCGGAGGCGCAGCTGAAGGATGTGGTCGGTCAGATCGAGTCGCTGCGGGCAGCCGTCGCGAGGCTCGAGAAGGGCGACGACTTCCACGGAGAGCACGAGGCCGAGGCTCGGCACTTCCGAGACACCGTGGTTCCTGCGATGCTCGAGGTGCGGAAGCTCTGCGACGGGCTCGAGAAGGTCATGCCCGCCGACCTCTATCCAATGCCGACCTACGCGGAACTGCTGTTCTCGACCCGCCACTGACCGCCCGACGCCCTCAATCGGCCGCGCGGACGAGCGCGGGGGCTGTATACTCCGACCCTTTCCCCGCCGCCGGGCCCACGGCCCTGGGCGCGTCCGTCCATTGACCTGAGACCTGACCATGTCCACCGCGACCGACCAACCGCTTGATGTCGAGATCACCGTCACCGAGACCGCCCCCTGCGCGAAGCGCCTGTCCCTGACGGTTCCAGCGGCCGAGGTCGACGCGCGGCTCGAGCTGGCGTTCACGGCCTTCATCGCCGACGCTGCGCTGCCGGGCTTCCGCAAGGGCAAGGCTCCGCGCTCCCTCGTCGAGAAGCGCGTCGGTGGCGCGATCCTCCACGAGACCCGTGGGCAGCTCATGAGCGAGGCTTACTCGAAGGCGATCGAGCAGCACCAGCTGCGCCCGATCAGTGATCCGCGTCCCGTCGAGGGAGCGGAGCCTCCCGAGCTCGCGCGTGGCAAGGCGTTCAGCTTTGCCGTCGAGATCGAGGTCGCGCCAGACTTCGAGGTCCCTGACTTCGCTGCGTTCGAAGTGAAGAAGCCGACCATCGAGGTCACTGCCGAGCACATCGACGGCGAGATCCTGCGCCAGAGCTACCGCTTCGGCACGCCGAACCGCATCGAAGGCCCCTTGGAGCGCCTCGACCGCATGCTCGGCAAGGCGGCCGTCACGGTCGATGGCCGCGATGGAACATACTTCGAGACGGACAAGGCGCTGTGCGTCGTCCCCGCCGAGGAGGATGAGGGCAAGGGCCAGCTGCTCGGCCTGATCGTCGATGGACTCGACGCGGCGCTCCTTGGCAAGAAGGTCGGCGACACCGTGGTCGTCTCGACGACGGGCGCTGAGGGCCACGAGCGCGAGGAGCTGCGCGGCAAGAAGATCACGATCACCTTCGCGATCAGCGAGGCCGAGCGCATCGCCCCGCGGCCGGTCGCGGAGCTGGCGCAGATGTACGGCGTCGAGAGCGAGGAGCTCTTCCGCGAGCAGGTGAAGGACGCGCTTGAGCAGCGCCGCGACGGCGAACAGCGCGCCGCGATGCGCGAGCAGGTCTCGGAGCAGCTCGTCGAGATGATCGACTTCGCGCTTCCCTCGAAGCTCTCCGAGGAGCAGATCTCCCGCACCCTCGAGCAGCAGCGCATGGAGCTTCTCTCGCGTGGGCTCGAACCCGCCGCCGTCGAGGTCCGTCTCGCGGAAATCCGAGGCTCGAGCGAGAAGGCCGCACGCGACCGCCTCAAGCTCTTCTTCATCATGGCGCGCCTCGCGCAGCACTTCGGCGTGAACATCACCGAGCAGGAGCTGAACGGCCGCATCGCCTCGATGGCCATGCAGCAGGGCGTGCGCCCCGAGCAGATGCGCCAGCAGCTCGACCGCGCCGGCCGAATGGGCGAGGTGATCTCGGTCATCCGCGACATGAAGATCGGCGACCGCATCATCGCGCAGTCGAAGGTCGCCGACATCGCGGCCGACGAGTGGAACAAGATCGTCGAGGCGAAGGCCGCAGCACGCGCCGCGAAGTAACGCCCGCGCAGCAGAAACTCCCCCGCCGCGACGCAGACGCACCCGGCTGCATCGCGGCGGGTGGCTTTTTGCCCGCGTTGCGGAGCATCGGTCGGATCCGACGATACGATGCGGCCTAGGGTCTGTCTGACGGATCCCCGGACGTCGAACCGTGCGGCATCCCGGCTGGCCGCGTCGGCTTCAACTCGCTGTATCACTGCGGATACAGCTTCGTTTCACCTCCTTGCCATCCGGGCGCCGCGCGATTCTTTGGTCTTCGGTG
>JBIKTI010000450.1:0-2691 GCA_044348205.1 Phycisphaerales bacterium
AGCCACGGGAGCTGATCCTCGCGGCGCGCCGCGACAAGCCCGCCTGCTCCCCGATCGGGATGCATGGCGCGTGCGGGCAATCGTTCCTTGAGGAGGCGATCCGCCTGATCGAGGATGTCGAGCTCCTCGGGGCTGGCTACATCGCCTGCGACCCGAGGGATCGCTCCGAGGTCGTCATTCCGATTTATCGGTCGGGGTCCATCTGGGGGGTCCTCGACGCGGACAGTCATCGGGTGTCGTGCTTCAGTGTCGGCGATGCGGAGGGGCTCGCCTCGGTGCTCGTGGCCGCTGGACTCCTCGATAGATCGCCCCCGCTTCGCGCAAACCGCTTGCAGGATCGCGCGGGGACGGTATAGTGCGGGGCTCCCCATGGCGGACGGGCCGTCCGCCTCATCTGAATCGAGTCGAACCATGCCACGCGTCTGCCATTTCACTGGTGCCTCCACTTCCTCTGGTTGGGTCTGCAAGTACCGCGGCAAGGCGAAGTACCTCGGCGGCGTCGGCATCAAGACGACCTCGCGCAAGAAGCGGATGTTCAAGCCGAACCTCCAGGATGTCACCACCGTCATCGACGGCACGCCTGTGAACATCAAGGCATCGACCCGTGCGATCCGCGAGGGTCTCGTGGTGAAGCCCGTGAAGCGCAAGTTCGCCTACACGCGCCGCATCAAGAACGGCGAGACGGTCTGATTCCCTCGGCGGTCCGCGGCTGCGGTCGTAGAGGCGCATAGGCCACCCGATCAACCAAGACAGCGAGTGCGGTCGCGCGACAGCGCGGCCGATTTCGCATTTGCACCCGCCGTGCGCCGTACGCGCCTCGCTGCGCGCGATTCGCGATCGGAAGGTTCTTTGCCCCTCTGCGCGGTGGATCAAGTGCGATGCATCATTGCAAGCGAATTCTCTGAGGAAATCGTTCCCTTTTCGTTGCAAAGACGGCGTTCGGTTCTATCCTCTCGCTCGGAAAGTCACCTTCATCCGCTGCGCCGCATCGTCGGGCCGGATCCAACTCCGACCTTCCAGCCATCCCACTCTCCCTCGACCCTCCGCGGTCGCTTGGAGCCTTGCAGCGAGCCGCGCCTCTGGGCGGTGCAGCAGGTTTCGTGGCGACCGATGAGCGAGGCATCGCGAAAGTTCTCAAGGATCCGTGTGTTCGGCCCGCGCTGTTCATCGTTGGAGCTCGAAGCTTCGATGATCGATCGCTGCGCAGGTCGCAAGTCCTGGATCTCGGCGGAAAGCCTGTGTTGGACGCCAGTCGGCGTCCGCGCTGTTTTCTTCCCCCCGAACTCCTCGCAGAGCCTCGTTTGAGAAGCAGGTCGCGGAAAGTCGTGATGGCCGTCCGCTTTGAAAACGACCGCGCCTTCGCGTTCGGATTGTCGGAACTCCGGGGGCAGGCCGGACGAACGCTGCCCTTCCCGCACATCCGCTCACGACGGCATCTTCTCACGAGCCCCCTCCCTTCCCGACCGCGCTGCTTTCTCCCGACGCCGCTTTCCCACGAACCCTCCTTCTCGTGCCAACCAGCCCGATCAACTCCGACCGCGACCGCGTCCTGGCGGCCACGGACATCCTCGCCGTCATTGGGGAAGTGGTGGCGCTGCGGCCGAAAGGCCGCGAGCATGTCGGATTGTGTCCCTTCCACGACGATCGTTCGCCGTCGATGGCGGTGGTGACGCACAAGGCGGCCTTCGGTGGGAGCGGCTTCTACAAGTGTTTCGCCTGCGGAGCGGCGGGAAATGCCATCGACTTCGTCATCAACTACCACCGCATGGAGTTCATCGACGCGCTGAAGTATCTCGCGTCGCGTGCGGGGATCGAACTCACTCCCTTCCAGCCCGCGGCAGACCGTCGCAAGGACGGCGAGCCCACCCGAGACGAGATCCTTCGCGCCAACGCGCTTGCCGAGCGATTCTTCCGAAGGGTTCTGGTCGATGCGGAGGCGGGCGCAAAGGCGCGCGCGGAGATCGCGCGCCGCGGATTCTCGCCCGAGATCGTCGACGGCTTCGGCCTCGGCGCGGCGCCTGCCCGCATGGATGCTCTCGTCGAAGGGATCCGCAAGGCCATCCGTCAGGGCGGCGACGACTATCCGCCGTTCGAGGCGTTCGTGCAGGCGGGCGTGATCCGCCCTGGCCGCTCGAATGGCCCGATCGACTTTCTCCGCGACAGGCTCGTGTTCCCGATTCGCGACGAGCTGGGGCGTCCGATCGCCTTCGGCGGCAGGAAGCTCGATCCCGAGCAGGAGCCGAAGTATCTCAACAGCCCCGAGTCGCCTGTCTTCCACAAGTCGAAGGCGCTGTACGGAATCGACCGCGCCAAGCGTGCGATCGTCGAGCGCAAGGCCGCGATCATCACCGAGGGTTACACGGATGTGATCGCGTGCCACCGTGCAGGCTTCACCAACGCGGTCGCCACGCTCGGCACAGCGCTGACCCGCGACCACGCGCGAGTGCTGCGCCGCATGGCGGACACGGTCATTCTCCTCTTCGACGGCGACGAGGCCGGGCAGAGGGCGGCAGACCGTGCGCTCGAGGTGTTCTTCTCGGAGCCCGTGGACATCAAGATCTGCGTCCTGCCGGACGGGCTTGACCCCGACGACCTGCTGCGCTCCGAGGGTGGCGCGGAGCGGTTCGCGGAGGCGCTCGCGCGCTCGGGCGATGCACTCGCGTTCATGGCTTCCCGCATTCGGCGACAGCT
>JBIKTI010000452.1:0-2685 GCA_044348205.1 Phycisphaerales bacterium
GAACATCGCCGAGTGTTCCGTCTCAGGCGGGCAGGCGACGCACCGCATGCGACGCTCCACTCGTGCTTCCGCTCGCGAGGCCGGGCCCGACGAAGGTACGAACAGAACACGCTTCGGCGTTCATGGCGTCTGACTCGTTGTGCGAGGTTGGCTCGTGCGGGACGGCAGCGTCACGGGCTTTGAGGATGAAGGAAGCGGATGCCGTACTTCGCGCGGATCTCGTTTCGCTTGGCTTCATCGGCCGCATCGGCAAGCCTCAGGCGGTTGAGCTCGATGACAAAGTCATCGAATCCGCCCGGGAAGAACAAGTTCAGGAACCGTGCCGGCGCGGCGGAGCGATTGCGGATCGCATGCGGAATGCCGCGGGGAAGACTCGCCATCGCGCCGGCCTCGGCCGTGAAGACGCGTTCGCCGCACTGGAGTTCGATCTCTCCCTCGAGCACATAGTGCATCTCGTCGTCCCGCGCGTGCACATGCAGGGGTACGCCCTGGCCGGGTCCGAGCGTGACCTCGAATGCGCACCACGCGCCGTCGGTGCTCGCGGTCGACACGCGGCGGACCAGGCCGTTCCCGAAGTCCTCGGCCTCACCGGGGCCGATCATGAGCGGATTCATGGTGCCTCCTTGACGACAACACGGTCGCCGTGACTGGGCGGCGTGGTGACCAGCACGAACAAGAAATCCTCCGACTCTTCGTTGCTGAGTCGGTGCGGCGCCTTGGCCGCTTCGGCACGCGGCTGAGCATCGTGGCCAGCGCGGCCAGCGCGGCCAACGCGGCCTCGTGATCCTCCTCGCCCTCCCATTCGGCGGGCCGCCGCGGGTAGGGGTTCGTCATGAACCGGCACCAGCTCAAGTCTGTCTCGATCACCCGTTCTCGCATGTCGTCGCCTCCCTTCACGACCGTCGGTCTGGCGTGCAGCGGACGATCGTATCGCCCCACACCTCGGGCGGGCGGTCGGGCGGCCGCGGCGCTGTCGGCGATCCCCGCAGTGGCGCTGCCCACAGTCGCGCAGCCGATCGCCACCCCGCCTTCGACTGGTAGCAGTAGAGGGAGCAGTAGAGGGAGCAGTAGGCGCGGAAACGGGCGCGATCGGACGCGACCCGGCACCACGGCCCCCGCCCTCGCCGCCGCGATTGCCGCACCGACGACATTCGCGCAACCCACGCCCACGCAAGCCGATGCGGGACACTGCGCGATCATGCGCTTGACGGCGCGGCGGAAGTCGCTAGGATTCTCCCCTCTTCGCCTCGTTAGCTCAGTTGGCAGAGCAGCTGACTCTTAATCAGCGGGTCGTAGGTTCAACCCCTACACGAGGCATTGGAAGCGGCTGCTTCCACGCGGCATGGTTGTGTGCGCTCCGAGGGCCGCGCGGGTTGGCGCGGGTACCTCCGTTCCGATCTTCGACCCCCGCTGGGTGCGAAGCGAGCCGAACCCCGCTCCTGAAGATCGGGAACCCGAGTCGGTTCATGCTCCGCGCGGGCCCGGATTTTGTCACAATGCGCCCATGGAGACGAGATCAAGCACCGATCGGCCCGCGATGTCACGGCCGCTCCCGACGCGAGATGCAGAGGAGCTCGAGCGCGTCCGCCAGCTCGGCGGCATCGTGGCGCACGACCTCAACAACGCGATCTTCGCGCTCCTTGGGCGGGTGCAGCTCTTGAAGCGCCAGGTGACGGATCCGGCGATCTCGAAGTCCCTCGCGGAGATCCTCGACACTGTTCGGCTCCTCGAGTCGATCGTCGGGTCGCTGCAGACCGCCTGCCAGCGCGTGGATGTGCCGTTCGCGCGCTTGAACGCAAGGGACGCCATCGAGGCGGCGCTCGGCGAAGCGTTGCATCGCGGCGCGCAGGACGATGGTCTTGACCAGAACCACGACGGCGTCGCAGGCGCCGTCGCGGCGATCCCCGGGAACGCTGTGCTCGAGGGAAGCGCGGCGGAACTCGCAGGCGCGGTGCGGCAACTCGTGCGTCTCCACGAGCGGCGCACGAGCCGACCGCTCGTCATCGTTGCCTCGATGTCGGGCGACGGCGCTTCGCCGCGAGCGCACCTGTCGATCTCCGACGACGCCGGCGAGTGGCGGCATCCGTGCACGCCTCCGTCGATCCTGAACGGATCGTGCGACCTCGAGACGCTTCCCCTCGCGGCGGCGCAGCGCGCGGTGCGCGACATGGGCGGCAAGGCCACGATCGAACAGATCGCTGGCGGACTTCGGAGCTGCATCGAACTTCCCCTTTCGATCGAAGAAGCCGCCGCCACCGATGGCCTGGCCGCGAAGTGCGCGGACGGCGCCGCGCGCGGCTGCGAGGCGCGCTGCGAAACGGCATGTGGCACGGCGCGCCGCTCCCGCCACATCCTTGTCGCCGACGACGACCCCGCCGTGCGTGCGATCATCGTCGCGGCGCTTGAGTCTGTGGGAGATGAAGTCGACACGATCGCCCGCCCGTCGGCGCTCCTCGAGCACCCGCAGCTCGACCTCTTCGATGTCGTCATTCTCGATGCGGGAGGCGGCGGGCTCGAGGCGCTGCGGCGACTGCGCGCCCAGGGACGCGCGATTCCAGTGCTCGTCGCGAGCGGAGACCCGCTCGACGAGAAGGTCATCGCCAATGGACACGCCGCGACGCGCGTTCTGATGAAGCCGATCGCGCTCGACGAGCTCGACCGCACGCTGACCGCGCTGACGGCGAT
>JBIKTI010000451.1:0-2685 GCA_044348205.1 Phycisphaerales bacterium
TGGCGGCTGCGCCAGCGCCCCCGTGGTGGCGCCGCGCGCGGCGGAGTCGCCCGCGATCCTGCCGCTCGAGACCTTCGACGCAGTGTGGACCACCGTGCGCGACCAGCACTTCGACGCGACGCTCAACGGCGTCGACTGGAACGCCGTGCGCGATGAGCTCCGCCCCCGCGCGGAGGCCGCTGCGAGCCAGTCAGAGTTGCGTCAGGTCCTCGACGAGATGCTCGCCACGCTTGGACAGAGCCATTTCTCCGTGATTCCCGCGAATGCGGGCGATGCAGAGGATGTCGACGGGGATGTCGACGCGGATGTCGACGGGGCCACCGTCGCGACCGAGTCCGCACAAGGCGCCGCGCGCTCCGACTCGAACGCGAGCCCCTCGGAGCCGACACCGCTTCCGCCTGGCCAGTCCGTCGGAGTCCTCGGGCTCGACCTCGCAAGCGTCGAGGGCTTCCCCACTGTCACGCGCGTCACCCCGGGACTGCCCGCCGCGCGCGCGGGTGTCCTCCTCGGCTGGCGGCTCGTCTCCGTGAACGGCTCGGAGATCGGCCCCACCGTCGAGGGGCTGCGCGCTCGCCTCGCCGAGCTCGAGTCGAGCGGCCGCGACACGCACTCGCCCGAAGCAGCGCAACTGCGCATGGCCCTCGTGTTCGCGGGCCAGCAACTGCTCACGGGACCCGTCGGCTCGAACGCGCAGGTGGTCTTCGAGGACGCCTCGGGAACCGAACAGACCGTCTCGCTGACCTACGAGGCGTCGCCTCTCGGCGCGAGCTCCTTCGGAAATCTGCCGCCCTTCCCGGTCACGGTCGAGTCGCAGCAGCTCGAGCGGCCCGTCGAGGGCGGCGCTCCGCTGCGCGTCGGCTATCTCGCGTTCAACATCTGGATGACGGACGCCTCCGACGCGATCCACCGCGCAGTCGACGGCCTCCGCCGCTCCGACGGCATCGTGCTCGACCTCCGCGGGAATCCCGGCGGCGTGGCAGCGATGTCGATGGGCGTGGCGGGCTTCTTCACGACCGATCCGTTCAGCCTCGGCAACTTCATCGGGCGCGAGAGCTCGCTCGAGTTCCGCGTCGCGCCACGGCGGCTTTCGGCCGAAGGCACACGCGTGCGCCCCTACACGCGTCCGCTCGCCATCCTCGTCGACGGCCGCAGCGCCAGCACCAGCGAGGTCTTCGCAGGTGGCCTTCAGGAAGCGGGCCGCGCGCGCGTCTTCGGAGAGACCACGGCAGGCATGGCGCTGCCCGCCACCGCCGTGAAGCTTCCGAACGGCGATGTCCTCCTGCACGCGATCGCCGACTTCGCCACCCCGAAGGGCGTGCGCATCGAGGGCCGCGGCGTCGTTCCCGACGAAGTCGTCGCGCAGCGCCTCTCGTCTCTTCGCGAGGGCCGCGACGAAGTGCTCGAACAGGCGGTCGCCTGGATCCGTACGGGCACGCTCGAGGCCCGCGCGGAGCGGGCACGGCAGTCGGCGAGCGAAAAGTGACAGGCGACAACTGACACCCGAAATTCCACACCCGAAGATCCGTACCCAAAGATCCGCACCCACCGGTCCGCTCACACAAGATCGAATCACATGAACCAGCCCACCAGCACCCACAGCGCCCGTCCATCCAGCACCCGTTGCTTCACGCGCGCCGCGATCGCGGCCCTCCTCCTCGCGCACGCCCCCGCCGCCTTCGCGCAGGATGGCGCGACGACGGCTCCCGCGGCCGAAAAGCCCGCCGCTCCCGCGGTGAACCTCCCGAGCGCGGCCGACATCCTCGCCAAGTCGCTCGAGGCGACGGGCGGCAAGGAGACATGGTCGAAGATCACCTCGATGGAGTCGAAGGGCTCGATGGAGATCCCCGCCGCCAACATCAAGGGACCGATGCACACCCTGATGGCTGCGCCCAACAAGACCATCATGCGCATGGAGCTCGCCGGCTTCGGCTCCCTCACGACCGCCTTCGACGGCACCGTGGGCTGGTCGAGCGACCCGACGGGCGGCGCGCGCATCCTCGAGGGCGAGGAGCGCGAGATGATCGCCCGCGAGGCGGAGATCCTGAAGAATCCCGATCCGATGGCGCGCTGGGACTCGGTCAAGACGATCGGCGAGGGCGAGTTCGGCGGCTTCGACTGCTGGAAGCTCGAGGCCACGCGCGGCGACACGAAGTCGATCCTGTGGTTCGAGAAGTCGACTGGCCTCGCACGCGGCTCGGAGTCGACCGTCGCGACGCAGATGGGCGACATTCCCGTGAAGTCCGTGCTCCAGACCTACACCGAGTACAAGGGCGACTTTGGCGCCGTGAAGCTGGCGACTCGCACAGAGGCAAGCCAGATGGGCCAGAAGATGGTCGCCACCATCGACACGGTGACCTTCAACGCCGTCGCCGCCGATGCCTTCGCGCTGCCGAAGGAAGTGCAGGAACTCCTGAAGCCGGAGCCGACCGAAGACGAGGAGCTCGGCGAGGAGATGGACGGCGAAGCGCCTGCAGCCGCGCCCGCCGAGAAGCCGGCGACGCCCGCTGCGCCCGCGACGCCGAAGAAGGAAGGCTGAGCGGTCGACCCCGTCGATCGCGTGCGAAGTCGGGAACAGCCTCGACGCGGCGCGCGTCCTCCGCGCACGCCGCGGCTGCGCGGCGCCGCACGACTCCTCACCCTCGAGGCACACGATGAGTTCCACTCGGACTTCCACCCGGGCTTTCA
>JBIKTI010000077.1:0-8176 GCA_044348205.1 Phycisphaerales bacterium
TCGCGCCGCGAACCTCGAAAGGCGCGATGTCCAAATCAGGAAAGCGCAGCGCCTGCGCGAGGATGCGCTCGAGCGCAGCCTCACGCGCGGCGTATCCGACGGGTGTCTCCGCGTTCAAGCGTTCGCAAGCTCCGGCGAGCGCTTCTTGCCGCCCGCGGCCGCAACGCCCTTCTTCGGCGCGCTCACGGCCTTGCCAGCACCCTTCTTGAGCGCCGACGCGATGTCGGTCTTCTCCCAGGTGAAGGTGCCCTTGCCGCCTTCGCCGGGCTCGCGGCCGAAGTGGCCGTGGCTCGAGGTCGACGAGTAGATCGGCGCGCGCAGCTTCAGCATCTCGATGAGGCCGAACGGCGTGAGGTCGAAGTGCTCGCGCACGAGCTTCGAGAGGATGTCGTCGCCGACCGTGCCGGTGCCCTGCGAGTCGACGAGGACCGAGACGGGCTCGGCCACGCCGATCGCGTAGGCGACCTGCACCTCGCATACGCGCGCGAGCTTCGCCGCGACGATGTTCTTCGCGATGTAGCGCGCCATGTAGGCCGCGCTGCGGTCGACCTTCGACGGATCCTTGCCGCTGAACGCGCCGCCACCGTGGCGGCCGCGGCCGCCGTAGGTGTCGACGATGATCTTGCGTCCGGTGAGGCCGCAATCGCCGTGGGGGCCGCCGATCTCGAACTGGCCCGTCGGGTTGACGAACACCTTCACGCCGTCGTGCCACCACTTGCCGAGCACGGGCTTGATGATCGCGTCGATGACGGCGCGGCGAAGCTCGGCCTGCTTCTTCTCGCCGTTCCACTCGGGAGCGTGCTGCGTGGAGAGGACGACCGCGTCGACCTTCTTCGGATCCAGGCCGTCGTACTCGATCGTGACCTGGCTCTTCGCGTCGGGGCGGATGCCCGAGACGATGCCCTTGCGGCGCACTTCGGCCTGGCGCTCGACGAGGCGGTGCGAGAGGTTGATCGGGAGCGGCATGAGACGGTCCGTCTCTTCGCACGCGAAGCCGAACATCATGCCCTGGTCGCCCGCACCCTGGTCCTTCTTCGCCTTGCGCACGACGCCGCGCGCGATGTCGGCGGACTGCTCGTGCAGGAGGTTGAGGACGCCGCAGCCGTTGCCGTCGAAGCCCATCGCCGCGTCGTCGTAGCCGATCCTCAGGATCGCGTCGCGCACGGTCTGCTGGACATCGAACTTCTTCCTCGGGTTCAGCGCGAACTTGATCTCGCCCGCGACCACCGCCTGCGCGGTCGTCACCAGCGTCTCGCACGCGCAGCGGCCCCACGCGTCGTGGTCGAGGATGAGGTCGAGCACGGCGTCCGAGATCGCATCGGAGACCTTGTCGGGGTGACCCATCGAGACGCTTTCCGAGGTGAAGAGGTGGCGTGCGGTGCTCATGTGCAGGGGGCTTCGTCGTGAGAGGTTCAGCGGGTCCGGCGCGCGCACGGCGCGCGTCCAGCACCCGCGCGGGGCGGATGAAGCGGACGAATATAGCGAAACGCGTGGCGCATCCGCAGCGGCCGCCCGCACAGGCCGCAAATCCCCTCCAGACGGAACGAAATCGACGGAAGTCGATGCGGCTTCGCGGGAAACGCGGGGTACTCTTCCTCCGCCATGCCTTCGAGAAAGATGAACACCCGGCCCACGGCCGCTGGTCCGCGCGCGCTCGTCGCCGCGGCCGCCGCGCTTGCGCTCTGCCCGATCGCGGCCGCCCGTCCGCAGGCCCTTCCGCCCGTCCAGCATGGCGCAGCGGACGCGCAGCCGTTCGTCCTCGCAGGCGCCCGGTTCGCCGACTCGCACCTGATCGTCCAGCTCGCGCCCGGCGTCCGCGTCGCGGCCGACCGAAAGGGAGGGGCGTTCCTCCGCTCCGCGAGCCGAGCCGCGCTCGCGCGCGAGTCGGGCCGCGCCCTTCGCGAGGCGGGCGTCGCTTCGATCGAGAGCATCTTCGTCGAGCCCCCGCGCGACGCCGCCACGGCGCGCGCGCTCGGCCTCGACCGCTGGCACCGCGTTGAACTTGCCGCAGGCACAGACCCCGCCGCCGCGATCGCGCGCCTCGTCGCCTTGCGCGGCGCCTTCTCCGCCGTCGAGCTCGACCCAGAGGGCGGCGTCGCGGAGATTCCCAACGATGTCGACTTCGGCATGCAGTGGAACCTGCGCAACACGGGACAGGTCGTCGGCGGCATGGCGGGCACGGCGGGCGCCGACATCGACATCGTCACCGTGTGGGATGTCGAGCGCGGCTCCGCCGACCTTGTGATCGCGCTCCTCGACTCGGGCCTCGACGCGCACCGCGAGCTCCTCGGGCGCATCCTTCCCGGGATCAACATCCCCGACGGCAACAACTCGACGGGCGACGAGTGCAACCACGGCACGCATGTCGGCGGCATGATCTCCGCGGCAGGCAACGACACGATCGGCATCGCGGGAATGACCTGGAACACGAAGCTCCTGCCTGTGGTCGTCACCAACGGCTGCACGGGATTCGAGTCGAATGTGGCGAGCGGCCTTGTGTGGGCGGTCGACCAGGACGCGCGGCTCGTCAACATGAGCCTGCAGTTCTACGCGGGCTCGGCCGTCTTCCAGCAGGCCGTGCAGTACGCGCACGCGCAGGGCGCGCTGCAGGTCGCCGCGTCGGGAAACAACGGCAACTCGAACATCGCGGCCCCTGCGCGCTGGAGCCAGACGATCGCCGTCGCCGCGACCGACAACCGCGACATCCGCGCGAACTTCTCGAACTTCGGCGCGGAGATCGATGTGAGCGCGCCCGGGGTGAATGTCTGGGGCTGCAACATCGGCAGCGGATATGTCTACAAGTCGGGCACGAGCATGGCCGCGCCGCATGTGACAGGGCTCGCCGCGCTCCTCTGGAGCCATCGCCCCTCGCTTACGCGCGACGAGGTGCGCGCGCTGATCGAGCAGGGCGTCGAGGACCTCGGCGCCGCGGGGCGCGATGACTTCTACGGCCTTGGCCGCATCAACGCCGCGCGCTCCTTCGCGCTTCTGAATCCTCCGCCCGCGCCCGAGGACCTCAACGGCGACGGCGTGGTGAACGCTGTCGACCTCGCCATCCTCAGCTCCGCGTGGGGCCCGTGCGTCGACTGCGACGGCGGCTGCGTGGCGGACCTCGACGGCGACTGCCTCGTCGGCGCATCCGACCTCGCGCGGCTCCTCGCGGCGTGGTAGCAGGCGCCCGCGGACCCGCCTTCACGGAAATCTCCTGCGCGCGCGCCGAACTCCGTCCCGCGCGCCACGCTATCCTCGCCGCGTGACCGACTCCGCGACGGAAGGAAGCGCATGACCGTTCCCATGGAACTCTCCCGGGTGCTGATCCTCGATTCGAGCCCCGAGCAGTTCGTGACGCTCGCGGAGAAGCGCGGCTCGCGCAGCTTCGCCATCAAGATCGGTTCTGCGGAGGCCGTGGCCATCGAGCGGCGGCTGCGCGGCGATGCGCCTCCGCGCCCGCAGACGCACGAGCTCCTCGACGCCACGATCGGCGCGCTCGGCGGCACGCTCGAGAAGATCGTCATCCACTCGCTCGAGAACGGCACCTTCTTCGCGAACCTGGTGATCCGCCAGGACGGGCGCGAGGTCGAGGTCGACGCGCGTCCGAGCGACGCGCTCGCGCTCGCCGTCAAGCACCGCACGCCGATCGAGGTCGAGGAGTCCGTCATCGAGGCGGCCGCAGAGGAGCGGCCCGACATCCTGCCGCCCATCGAGGCGGGCGAGGACGACGACGATGAGTGAAGACGAGCCGCTCGCACAGACGGCGCTGGCGCCGCGCTCGATCCATCCCTCCGCGGGCATCCTGCTTCCTTCCGACTGGATCACGCTCGGCGAACCCGTGCGGCGGCCAGACCCGCGGCCAGGTCCGCGCGCCTCGCGCGAAGAGGGGATCGGGGGCGTCCTCAAGGAGCGCCCCGAGGACTTCATCGTCGAGGAGATCCCGACCTACGACCCCTCGGGCGAGGGCGAGCATCTCTATCTCGGCGTCCAGAAGACGAACATGCCGCACACCGAGATGCTGGGCGTCCTGTGCAGGCACTTCGGCGTCGACGAGAGCGCGATCGGCTTTGCGGGGATGAAGGACCGCGTGGCCGTGACGCAGCAGACGGTCTCGGTGCATCTTCCGAAGGAGAAGCAGGTGGGCGAGCTGCGCCATGACCGTCTCGGCGTGCTGTGGGCGCAGCGGCACACGAACAAGCTCCGCCGCGGGCACCTGCGTGGCAACCGATTCGTCATCCGCATCCGACAGGTTGACCCGATGCAGGTGCGCACGGTGAAGCGTCGCCTCGAGGAGCTCGCCGTCCGCGGCATCCCCGACTATTTCGGCGAGCAGCGCTTCGGCTATCGCGTCAACAACCACATGCTCGGGCTCTTCCACGCGCGCGGTGAGTGGAAGGCCGCGCTCGACGAACTGCTCGGTGCGCGCGGCTCGCCGTTCCCGCCGCACCAGCTGGAGGCGCGCGAGCGCTACGAGGCGGGTGACCACGAAGGCGCGGCCGAACGCTGGGGCCGCAACGACCAGGCAGAGCGCATCGCGCTGCGTGCGCTCGCGCGCGGCCGCGACCACGCTGGCGCCGTGCGCGCGATTCCGCCGCATGTGAAGTCGTTCTGGATGAGCGCGCTGCAGGCTGCGATCTACAACGCCACGCTCGGCGCGCGCGTCGCCGACGGAAACTTCGACACGGTGCTCCGCGGCGATGTCGCAGTGCTCGCGGGGAAGTCGTCGCAGTTTCCCGTGCCGCTCGACGCGTCCGACGCGGAGCTCGCGGAACTCCGCGCGCGCTGCGCGGCGCTCGATCTCTCGCCCGCGGGGCCGATCCACGGGCCCGGGATGATCGAATCCGCGGGCGAACCGCGCGCCTACGAGGAGGCAGCGCTCGCTCGATACGGCGCGGGCGCCGCGCTCTTCGTGCCGCCCGCGCTCGAAGGCGACGGCGCGCGCCGCCCGCTGCGCATCACCATGCGCGACTGGTCCGTCGACGCAGGCGTCGACGAGCACGGCGGCTACATCCGCATCGCGTTCGACCTGCCGAAGGGCGCGTTCGCGACGGTGCTGTGCCGTGAGATCATGGGCGGCGCCTGACCGCTCTAGATCTGACCGCTCGCGACCGGCGTCGGGCTGAGGCTTCGCCTCGGGTCTGCACCTTTCGCTCGCTCAGGCGTTCCGCGCACCAGAGGGAGCCGCCGCAGCGGTGCAGCCGAACCTGGCCTCGCAAGCCCACCGAGGCGCGGCAGAAACCGGGTGGACCACCGACACGCGCAGCCAAATATCCGTGCGCTGTGCTGGCAAAAAATCACAGATAACGAGCTCTTGCCCATTGACAACGGGGGGGGGGGCGGGCGGTAGATTCGCCGCGTGCCCGCTGCCGAGCGTATCGCTCCGCGCAGGGGACGGGAACCGATCGAAGAAGGAGACGGCATGATGGCGAGCTTCATGGAGCGGATTGGGCTCGGAGGCGAAAGGACAAGCGAACTCGTCGGTTTGGCTTTCGCTTCCTGCTTTACTGGCTCGATCCATGCCCAAATGCTGAGTATCGATGTCGATGGTAATGGCATTCCCGATTCGATCACGGCTGCGACGGATGGTGGAAGTCCGTTGTTTGTCTTGACTCGATCAGACGGCTCTGAACTGGTCGTTCACGGCCTCCCCGCTTCGGCGACCACCGAGATTCGGGTGCTTCCACCTGCCGATCTCGACGGCGATGGGTGTCTCGATCTCGTGATCGGAACCCCCTTTTCGGGTTCAGGACGAGTCTGGGTCTTCGGCGGTGCGGCTTCGGCAGTTGGAAGTCTGCATGCATCGCAAGCCACGTTCTGCATACAGTCGGCGATGCCGGGCGCAGTGCGTTTCGGCGAGGCGTTGGGCCTCCTGCCCGGCGACGCCTTCGGCGGGCCGCCGTGCCTCCGTGTTTGCTCGACTTTGGATGTGTCTGACGGCGACAGCTACCCTCGTGTCGAGGTGTTTCGTCTAGACACCGCGCGGCTACTGCTGGTTGCGGAGGGACATGGGTCGCTGACCGACGTGTGGGCGGATCGCGGCGATGGAACTCGAGATGGCGTAGTAGACGCCCTTGACGTTCCCCTCTCCCTGGGACGCGTTGGGTCGCTCGCGTCTTATGACGGCGATCTAGATGGAGATGGACTGGTGACCGTGGGCGACGTGGCGTTGCTCGTGGGCGACGCGGCTCTCGCGAGTTCGAGCACGGTCGGTGACTGGTCTTCTGTGGTGCAGGCAATGATGCAGCGGAGAGGCGGGGTGGCGGAGTGGGGCATGCCAATGCTCCTTGTATCGGCAGGTCCGGGCGCGCAGCCCCCCGCACCGACGCCATCCGGCACAGGGGTGTTCTACTGCGCGAGACCAAAGGACGGTCCGTACTGGAACTGGCCCTGGTACCTGGCGCCGTTCTGCCATGCCTACCTCCAGATCGGAGATTGGACACAGGGCTTCGGCGGAAATCCAGTTGAGAGCCTCAACGATGGACGGTCTCGGAAGTGCTGGGAAGCGAGGAAGAGGAGCACGGGCTCAATGACCGTCGGCGGCGCTGCAATCAATTGCGAAGACGCGACCATCGAGCAGATTCAGCGGTGCGTCAAGGATCTGGCGATGGCAGGCGGAGTTTGCCAGCAGTATCACGAGATATGCAACAACTGCGGAGATTGGGTCATGGATATCCTCGACGCATGCTGTCTTGAAGGCAGCTATCTGCCGTACCTTGTCTACTAATGGCCATTGCACTCCTTCTCCTACTGTTCCTTGCGATCGCCGTTGGCGCAGTCATGCTGCGAGATCTTTCTCGCCGTAAGCAGGTTGGCTTCGCGTTTCTCGCGACTGGTTGGACAGCGATCGTGTCTGTGATCGGTTACTCCATCGGGGGCATCGGGCCGCAGTATCGAGGGGATATTGCGCTGCTGCAGCTCCTTCGTGAGACAGCGGGTGCGTTGGATGCCGGCGAGTGCGAGCGAACCCGCGCCGCGTTCGCCGAGGCGGATCGCCTCATCTCGGCTGGCGGGAGCGTCCACGAGGGCGCAGCGCTCGTTCGCACGCGCCTTCGGGGTGCTGCCGACGCTCCTGTGCAGACGAAGCCGGCCGAGTAGCGGCGCCGCGCTTACGAAGACGCTGAAGCGCCACCACGCGCGATTGGCGGCAGGCCCCTGGCTGCGATGCTCCGATGGCTGCCCCGGTCTTTCGGACTTGGTCTTCAAGTCGCTTTGGTGCCACTTGGGCTGCGAGGAGTTCCAGCCTTCACCGGCCAGTTCATTGAAGATCCTGCTGCGGCCTTGAGCGCTGACCTGATGCACGCGCGGGTCATGCTGGATCCGGTCGCTGCTCTTGCCGACATGGTCAGTGACGCTGGACTTCCGGCGGCGCCTGACCGCTCACGCACGCCGCTTGCGCCGCGCGCGGAAGAACTCCGTGAGGAGATCCGCGCAGCGCTTCGCGCGCACCCCGCCGTGCATCTCGACGCGGTGGTTGAGCCGGCGGTCGGTGGGAATCGCGTAGAGCGTCTCGCACGCGCCCGCCTTCGGGTCGCGCGCGCCGTAGACGAGCCTCGCCACGCGTGCGTTCACGATCGCGCCCGCGCACATGGCGCAGGGCTCGAGCGTGACGGCGAGCGAGCAGCCGACGAGCCGCCACGCGCCGATCCTCTCGCCCGCGATGCGCATCGCCACGATCTCCGCGTGCCCCGTCGGGTCGGCCGAGCGCTCGCGGTTGTTCGCGGCCTCGCCGAGCACTTCGCCATCGCGATACACGACCGCGGCGATCGGCACCTCGCCAGCGTCACCCGCCGCGCGCGCGAGCTCGATCGCGCGGTCCATCATGCGCACATCGACGGCCGTCACGCGCCCCTGCGCGGGTGCCGTGCGCCGTCGCCTTCTCCTGATCCGCGCGAACGCCCCGTCCGCCGCGCTCACGGCGGCGGCCCTCCGCCCCAGCGGTCGCCCGAACCCTCCGCCTCGTCGGGCTCGCGGCTCGAGCGCGACACGGCGAGGATGCGCCCGCGCGCGACGCGGTGGGCTGGCACGAGCACGAGGAGCACGATGCTGAACTCGTAGAGGAGCCAGAGCGGCACGAGGAGGAGCAGCATCGAGGTCACATCGGGCGGCGTGACGATGGCCGCGACGATCGCCATGATGAAGACGGCCCACTTGCGCTTCTCGCGCAGGAACTTGGGCGACACGAGCC
>JBIKTI010000078.1:0-8163 GCA_044348205.1 Phycisphaerales bacterium
CGGCGGTTCGCACGCCACACCTCCCCGATCGCCTCGCGGTCGCCCTCCGCCGCGCGCGCGAAGAGCCGCGCCTCGACGAGGGTGAGCGCGGGGCGACCCGCCGCTTCGCCGTCGCTGTCCTCACGCAAGGAAAGGCCGTTCTCGGACGGCACGCCGTCAACGAGAAACTGGTCGTCTCGCGGGGTTGGTCCTCTGTCGTCTGCGTGCATGCGGGAGGCCCTGTTCGGCCCGTCTCCCTGCGTTTGATCGGTCAGACCTCCCTCCGCGCGCGATCACAGCGAGCCGGCGGGCGGGCATCGGATGCACGGCGCCTGCGATTCCGTCCTCAGGCGCAGCGAACCCGGGGATCGCGCGCCCCGAGGGCGGGCGGCGTCGCGCGCTACCAACCCGACAGGAGCGCAGCAAGGTCGGGCGCACCGACCGTGCCGTCGCCGTCGAGGTCTGCGTCGATCGCCAGCGGGTCGATCGCAGCGGTCGGGTCAACCTCGCCCCAGGCGTTCAGCAACGCTCCGAGGTCCGCGGCCGTCACGGCGCCGTCGCCATCGAGATCGCCGATCGGAAGGCAGTCGAAAGACACGCGCCAGCGGAGGCCATGCACCTGGAGCGGTGGCGGATCATCAGGGTCGGGCGCTGGCGCATCGGGGTCGATCTCGTCGCACTCGAGCGCGCGCCGCCACGGGCGATCCGCATCGCCCGCGCCGAGGACGAGCGACGCGACACCGGGCGGAACCAGGAAATTCGCAGCGCGCTCGCCCTCGCAGAGGCCAAGCGCCGAGAGCCACCGCACTTCGTTCGGCCCATCTGCGTCGCCGAGGACAAGCTGCAGTTCGATGGGGAACTCCGCCTCGACGCGGGCCCGCACGCGGCGCCACGCCGTCGCATCGACCACGAACCAGTCCGTGTCGCGCGGTCCGCCCGAGACAATGCGGCCTTGGAAGCGATCGCCGCAGCCAGCGGCGATGCGGCCAGGCGGAAGCCCCGTCGCCCAGCCATCGTTGAAGCGTTCGTAGCACGGCTCCGCCTCGTCGATCGGCGGCGCGGAGGGCGCGGCAAGCCCGCACCGCGGAACCCCGCAATAGCGCTCCGCCTCGCGCGCGCAGATCTCGTCCCACGACGCAAAGCCGCACCACGGGTCGATGGTGGTCACGAAGTCGCAGCACTCGAAGTCCGCGCAGCCTGGCGACGGATGCGCCGCATCGCAGGCGCCGTCCGCCGGGCAGTTGATGCCTTCGCACTCCTCGATCGCGAGGTCCGCGCAGCCCTGGTCCCACGCAAGCTCGCAGCACAGCGGATTGACCGCGCACACGATCTCGCAGCATTGCGGCATCTCGCAGCCCGTGCCGCCGTGCGGCTTGCGGCAATCGCCAGGCGACGGGCACTGCGCCTGGGCGCTTGCGGCCGCGATGCACGCCGCGACCGCCGCCGCCACGGCGCGCGGCCCACGCACAAGTCGCCGCGCGCTGCGCTGCGTCATCGCACACCGCCCTTCGTCTCGACGACGCGCGAGCGCCCAGCGAGCCACGCAGCCAGGTCTGCGGCGTCGACCGCGCCGTCGCCATCGACATCGCCAAGCCACGCGGGCAGGCCCGACGGCGCTGGCAGGCGTTGCCGCTCTTCGCGCTGCGCCTTCGACGCGCCCTCCGCCACGCCGCCGCACCCGCCCTGCTGCGGCGTGTTGTTCCGCCGCGCAAACACGATGCGCCCGGGGCCGTCGATTCCGATGAGGTCGAGGTCGCAGTCGCCGTCGAGGTCGGCCGTCTCGAGATGCCGCACCAGCTGTCCGAAGAGCGACGCGATGTCGATCTCGAAGTCGAATGCAACGCCGTCGAGGCGACGCCCGAACGCGACGAGCCCAGGAAGCGCGGCGCCCGTGACGGCGTCGAGGTCGCCGTCGCCGTCAAGATCCGCGAAGTGCGCAGTGAACGCGTAGCCCGTGGGCGCGCCCGTGGCGACGATCCGCTCGGAGAACCCGCCGTCGCCGTCGTTCACGAACGCGAAGACCTTTTGCTCGCCACCGAGGAGAAGCGCGGGGCACACGACATCGAGGTCGCCGTCTGCGTCGATGTCGACCACCTGCATGTGCGCCATGCCTGGCCGCTCCTTGCCGATCACGGGCGTCCGATGCTCGACCACGCGGCCATATCGCCCGCCGTGGTTGCGCACGACGGCGAGTCGCCCGCCGCCGAGTTCATTGACGAGTAGGTCGAGGTCCGCGTCGCCGTCGACATCTGCGAGGACGACAACGCGCGGATAGGCGAACCCGCCGAGGAAAGTCCCGAGCCGCACGCGCTGCGCGAGCGTGAACGACGGCACGCCCGCGACCATTCCGTCGTTCCTGAAGAGGTCGACCGCCTGCCCCGCATAGAGCCCGATCGCGACATCGATGTCGCCGTCGCCGTCGATGTCCCCGACCGAAAGCCCCTGCGGGTCGCGGCCCATGCCGAGCTCGACGCCCGCGAGCACGGTCGCCTCCGCGAAGACGCCCTTCCCAAGAGCGCGATGGAAGACGAGCCGCGGCACATCACCGCGCCACGCCGTCACGATGTCGTCGAGCCCGTCGCCATCGAGGTCGGCGAGCTCGAGCCAGTCCGTGAACCCCTCTGTCGCCAGCGTCTGCCGCACGGTGAAGCCGCCGAGGCCGTTCCCCGCGAGGACGAACAGCCTGTTCTCGGGGTCTCGGCCCGCGACCACGAGGTCGGGCTTCCCGTCGCCGTCGAGGTCGCGGACGCGGAACATCGTCGGAAAGAACGGCTCAGGAAGCTCCGTCACCACGGCGGCGCCGAACGCAAGCGGCGTCTCGTCGGCACGCACGGCCCCCACGCACGCTGCAGCGGCTGCGATGAAGACGGTGACAGATGAGGCGGTGCTGCGCATGCGGCCCTCTTCGGTGCGTGGACGGCACGAGGATACGCGGCCGCCTTGGCGCAAGACGCAGGCAATCGACCTGATCGCGGCCGTGCGAAGCGCGGCGCCTCGGAAGTCCCGCTCAGCTGCCCCAGGCGTTCAGGAGCGCAGTCAGGTCCGCGGCATCGACGCTTCCATTGCCGTTGAGATCGCCGAGGCCCGAGCCGCCCCAGTTTCCGAGGAGGATCGTGAGATCCGCAGCGTCGACAGCGCCGTTTCCGTTGAGGTCGCCCACCACCTCGCGCAGCGCACCGGCCGCGATGATCTCCGCATCGAGCGCGCTCTCGGTCGTGACCTGGGTCACCGTGCCCGAGATGAGCAGGTTCGCCACGCCGCCCGTCGGCAGCACCGTCGGCAGCGCAAGAGGAACATCGCTGAACGCGCCGTTCTCGATCGGCTGCGTCTGCGTGTCGGCGCCCGAGGCGTCGAGCGTGAACACGATGCCCGCCTTCGTGAGCACAAGGCGACCCGAGACAGGCAGCACGCTCGGGCTCGCTGCGCTCTCGGCGACGGGCGTGCCCAGGACATCGACCGACAGGATCAGGTCGATGGGCACCGCAGCGGTGAAGAGATACGAGCCGTCCTTCTGCTCGGCGAGCGAGCCGAAGACGCCATCGCCCGTCTGCACGGCGCGCAGCTCGCTGATGGTCGCGTCCCCGATCGGGACGGGGATCGTCACGCCGCCGGGAAAGAGGGAGTTCGGAGAGAAGGTGCGGAAGGTCGTGTAGTTGATGTTGACCGTCGCTGGGAGCACGCCCTCCGTGCCGCCGAGAAGGTCAAACTCGAGGCCGACGATGCGCACCTGCAGCGCCTCGAGGTCGAGGCCCGCGATGAAAGTCCCGATCGGGTTCGACTCGACGATGCCGTCGAGCGCGAACGACGCGGTGTAGGGGATCGGCTGGTTGCCGCTGCCGCCGAAGAAGCCTGGCCGCGTCTGCGTGCCCGTCGGGTTGGTCTTCGCGTTGTAGTCGCCGATCAGCGTTCCACTGAACGGCGCGCCGATGGAGGTCGCCTGGGAGAAGAAGCTCGCCTTGGTGTCTATCGCGCAGTCGTAGAAGAACTCGTCCGCGAGCGCCCCCTGGGCAAGCGCGGCCGCCATGGCGACCGCGGAAAGCAATGTGGCGCTGCGAAGGACGGGGAAACTGGTGCGCGGCATGGTTCTGGCTCCTCTGCCGCGGACTGGCGCGGCTGCGCAATCCTACAGCGGGTCGGGCGCGATCCAAACCGAGAACGCGGATGCCGGGAAGGCCGCGAGATGCGCCTCCGCCTACTCCTCTGCCGCGATCAGGGCGTCGAGGCGCTCGAGGCGCGTGCGGTGAAGCTCCCGCGTGGGTTCCAGCGCAACCAGCGCGGAAACATGGAGCCTCGCGCGGCGCATCTCCCCCGCCTCGATCGCGATCGCGGCCGCGAGTTCGCGGACCGACGCATCGAAGGGATTCATGCGGACGGCCCGCTCCGCGCTCAAGGAGGCGCCCGCAGGGTCGACCTGGCTCCTGCGGAGCCGCGCGATGGCGAGCGCGTAGGAGTTGTCCTTGTCCGCGCGCAGGTCGAGCTCGACGAGGTGGCGCAAGGCGCGCTCCGCGTCGCGCTCGAGCTCGCCGTCCGCACCGCCTGCGCCGCTCTCGCCGCCGCGACCGAGTGCGCGCTGCGCCCACAGTCGGTGCGGGAACGGGTCGACCGGCCGCGCGCGGGCATAGCGCTCGAGGAGTTCACGCGTCTCCTCGCTCTCGGCGGCGGCACCACGCGCGCGGCGGAGCAGGATCTCGATCAGGTCGGGGTGGTCGGGGTGCCGTGCGAGGAATGCGCGCACCGACGCGTCGTCGAGCTGGACGGGCGGCATCGGCTTCGCGGGCCACGCAGCGCGAGGCAGCGTGAAGCGCTCGGAGCCAGGCCGTCCGATGGCGGCGGCCCACGCCTCCGCGACGGCGCCCAGCCTGCGCGCCTCGCCCTCGCGCATCGCGTTCTCGGCGGCATCGTCGCCCGCCACGAGTTCAAGCGCGAGCGCGCGCAGCGGCGGCTGCGGATCGAGCCCCCACGAACGCACCTCGCCCGCGGCCCACGCGCGGAAGCCGTCGAAGAACTCCGCACGACCGACGCCGAACGCACGCAGCAGCGCGTCTTCTTCGCCGATTCCGTCCGCGTAGGAGAAGAGCAGCTTGCACAGCGCGTCCCAGCCGTAGCGGACCTCGATGTACTCGACCATCCATCGGCCCTGCGCATAGGCCTGCGCGCGGTCCGACGGCTTGCGCGGGCGGACGAACGCCCAGTTGATCGCGTCGAGGTCGAAGAGCGTCTCCGAGCGCCAGGCCGCCGCGAGCAGCTGGCAGGTCTCGAAGGTCCGCGGCGTGTCCTCGAGCGCGACCGCGACCGCCTCCGTCAGCCAGTGCGGGATGCGGTTCCTCGTCATCGAGAGCGTGACGGTGTGCGTGTACTCGTGGCGCAGCACGGCGAGCGGATCGAAGAGCCCGAGGTGCTTGTCGCGCGCGCCTTCCTTGGGGATCTCGATCGCGATCGTCGGCCCAGTGCACACCGCGATCGTGTGGATGCGCGGCAGGCCCGTCACGCGCACGCCGAAGCTGCGGTGGTCGGGCATCACATCGATGATGGTCTTTCGCGAGGGTTCGTGGCGCAGGCGCGCGCACACCTCGTCGTGCATCCCGTCGAGCGTCTCGGCAAGCAGCGCAGCAACGATCGCAGCGTCGCCCTCGGGGTGGCGGATGATGAAGTGCCGCGTCTCGATGCGCTTCCAGCCCGCGAGCTCCTCCGCGAGCGTGAGCGTGAAGAGCGCGCGCTCGTCGTGCGGGTCGAGCCTCACCGCGAGACGCAGGTCCTCGAGCGCGCGCTCCTCGCGGCCGTCCTGCATCGAGAGGAGGCCAAGCTCGGCGCGCGGCGCTGCCCACGCAGGCTCGCGCGCTGCGGCGCGCTCGAGGATCTCGCGCGCCTCCTCGTACTGCCGGTCGAAGACGAGCTGCCGCCCCACGAGGACGAGCGCCTCGGCGGAGCCTGGTGCGCGCGCATCGGTCTCCGCGAGCGTCGTGCGCATCGCGTCGAAGTCGTAGCGCGCGGCCTCGCACGCAGCGCGAAATCCGAGCGCCTCGCGCGGCAGGTCGGCGCGCGCGAGGACGGGCGTCAGCGACTCGAGCCCGCCCTGCGGGTCGTCCGAGCGCAACCTGATGCGCGCCTCGAGGAACGCCGCGAGATGGTGCAGCGGGTCGATGCGACGGAGCGCGGCGACGGCGCGCGCGGCGCCGACGAAGTCGAAGCCGTCGAGGGCGAGGCCTCCGAGCAAGTACCACGCCTCGGCGGAGCGCGGCGAGAGCGAGAGCGTCTCGGACAGCGCCTTCGCGGCCTCGAGGCGCGCGTGCCGCTCGACGAGAAGCTGCGCCTCGCGCAGGCGGATCGCGGGGTCGAGCCGGTCGATCGAGTCGCGCGCGCGGCCGAGCGCAGCGAAGAGCGACTCGAACTCGCCGCTCGCGGCCGCGTCGAGCCTGATCTCGAGCGCGCGCAGGTCGACGGCGGCGAGCACGGCCTCTGCGGTGTCGCCCGAGGCGAGCGCCTCCGCGACGCGTGGATCGCGCGCGAGCGCCAGCGCCTCGTCGCGGCGCGCAAGCCTGGCGAGGCTCTCGGCCCGCAGCGCGAGAAGCGGCAGACGCGCCGCGCCTTCCGTCGCAGCCACGACCTCCTGATCGCGCCCTTGGCGCGCGAGCGCCCGCAGCGAGAGCGCGGGGTCGAGGCCGGGTTCCGCGAAGACGGGGTCGCCGAAGCGGCCACGCTCGAGCGCGATCCGCGCGCGGCGCGCCGGCGCGTCGAGGTCGAGATCGTCGTAGAGCCCGTGTCGCACGCGCAGATCGCTGCGCTCCTCGCGCGTCAGGAAGTCCGCTCGCACGCTCTCGAGGACGGCGGGCTCGGGGGCGATCGCCTCAGGAACGGGCGACTGCTGCGCAGGCGCGAGGCCCGCCGCGCCGAGCGCGAGGCACGCTGCGACCGCCCGCGCCAGCGCGCCACGCGGCCGACCGTGAAGCCGCTGGGCAAGAAGAGGCCATTCCTTCGAATGCACGCGACGAGCGTAGCAAGAGCCGGACCATGCCGTATCAATCCCCTGCCGTGCGGAATCGTCGCTGCGCGGCTACCGTCCTGCCGCCATGCCCGCAGTCCTTGCATCAGCAGCCATCGCCCTCGCCATCGCAGCACTCCGACCCGCGCTTCTCGCCGTGGAGCCGCCGACCGAGACCCCAGCGCCCGCGGCCGCGCCTCAGGCTGCGTCGACCGCGAAGGAGCGCGTCGATGCGCTCCTCGACGAGATCGAGCGGACGGGCGCGCAGTTCGAGTCGCTCGCAGGCGACATCGCCGTCGAGACGGTCGACACCTTCGCGGACTCGCAGGAGTTCCGCTCGGGCCGCGTGGTCGTCGAGGGCAAGGGCTCTGCGCGCCGCATCGCGCTCGTGGTCGACCGCATCACCATCGACGGCCGCACCACCAAGGCGATCGACCACTACCTCTTCGCGGAAGGCTGGTACTCGCGGCTCGATCACCGCAACCGCTCCTTCACGCGCAGACGCCTCGCGGCGGAGGGCGCCGAGCCCGATGCGCTCGAGTCCGTGGGCGACCAGTTCCCGCTTCCGATCGGCGTCCGCAAGAAGGACATCCTGGCGCGCTTCGATGTGTCGGAGGCGGAGATCCCCGCGGACATCCCGCTGCTCGCGACGCTGCCGAACGCGTCGGGGCTGCGGCTCGTCCCGAAGGCCGAGACGGCGATGGCCGACAAGACAGCCGCGATCGAGGTCTTCTACGACCGCGCGACGATCGTGCCCATCGGGGTCGTCGTGCGCTCGAAGGTGGCGAAGCCCGAGTGGGCGAAGTGGACGGCCGCGCGCATCGCCAAGCCCGTCGCGAACGAGACGCTGTCCGACGCCGACCGCGCGCTCCTCGTCGTGCCGACGAAGGCCCCCGAAGGCTGGGCGGTCGTCGACGAGTGACGGGCGCCAAGCCCCCACAGCGCATCGGCCACACCAAAGCGAGTCGCGCTCAATGACGCAGCGCGACCTGCTCCACGATCTCAAGGCCGAAGCCGTGCAGGCCGGGCATCGCCTTGCGCGGGTGATTCGTCAGCACGCGCAGGCGTGAGAGGCCGAGATCGCGAAGAATCTGCCCGCCGACGCCGAACTCCCGGCTGTCCATCGGCTGCGCGCGCGTGCCGACGCCTTCGGTGCGCGTGAGGTCGGGCGCGTTCACATCGTCGGCGGGCCGGCGGATCTGCTG
>JBIKTI010000453.1:0-2679 GCA_044348205.1 Phycisphaerales bacterium
CAGGGGCGGTCGGCACCGTCGCCGTCGCGGCGCTGCGCGCGGGAAGCACGCGGTCGATGATGTGGATGACGCCGTTCGCCGCCTCGATGTCGGCGACCTCGATGCGCGCGTCGTCGACCGTGATCGCGCCTGAAGAAAGCGCGAAGGCCACCGTGCCGTCGCCGAGCAGCGTGCGGGCCGAGCCCTGCGCGAGCATCTCGTCGCGGCGGATCGCGGTCGGCAGGACATGCGCCGCAAGCACGGCCGTGAGCGCGGGGCGATCCGCGAGGAGCGACTTCAGCGCATCGGCGGGGATCTTCGCAAACGCCTCGTTGGAAGGCGCAAGCACCGTCCACGGGCCCGGGTTCTCCGCACCGAGCTGAGCGCCGAGGCCCGCTGCGCCGATGGCTGCGCGAAGCGTGGAGAAGCGCTCATCCTGCGCAACGATCTCCTCGATGCTTCGGAGTTCAGGCAGCATCACGCCGTCGATCACATGCACGAGCCCGCCATCGAAGGCGACATCGGTTGCCACGAGGCGCGCGCCATCGACCGTGAGTGCGGACGGGTCGATCTCGAGCGACTGCCCAGACAACGCCTTGAGGCGCCTGCGATCGAGCAGCGCCGAGCTTTCCAAGGGCTGCGCGACCACATGGTGGGCGAGGATCGCTTGCAGCACGGGCTTGCCTTCTGCGCTCGTCAGGAACTCAACCTGCTCGCGCGGCAGCTTGGCGAACGCATCGTTGGTCGGCGCGAAGATGGTGAGCTTCGCATCCTTCGGGAACTCGATCTCCGAAGCCTTCACCAGCGCGAGAAGCGTGGTGAGGTTCGCCTTCGTCGCGACCGATGCGAGCGAACCATCGGACGACCGCTCGGCCGCAGGTGCGCCCATCGGGCGGATCCAGTCGACTTCGATCGCGAACGGCCCCTCTCGCTTGTCCCCAAGCGTGACTCCCACCGACTCGATCGACGCGGGGTCGAGCTCGGGTGCATTCCGCACGCGCTGGCCGAAGCTGTTCGCGACACACTGGTCGAACGGGATCTCGACCTCGATCCACTCGCCCGACTTCGTCGTGAAGTCCTTCTGGTAGCCGCCCGCCATGAGACGCAGGCGCGACGAGCGGATGTCGCACTGATAAGTGCGGCCGTCGCCCTTCACGCGAAGGACAAGCCCCGTCGCTCCCGTGAAGGTCCCCTCGGGGACCGCCGTGCGGATCTGCGAGAAGCCGCCGTTGTTCTCGAGCGAAAGTTCACCCGTGAAGCGCAGCGTGCCGCCTTCGCCCGCCGCGATCCGTCCCGTCGAGCGGCCGCCCATCACGCCGTCGAGGACTGTCTGCCAGCCCTTGGTGCCGCTGTCGAACTCGAGATTGGCGGCGGGGTTGGAGTCGGGCTTCGACTGGGCCGCCGCCGGGCTGGCGGCGCAGACGAGAACGGTGGAGAGGAGCGAGGCGAGCGAGAAGGTGTGGCGCAGCATGAGGCGGGGGGCTTCGCCCGTTCCGCGCGCGTGGATGCTGAATCCGAAGAGTGTGGCTTCGCTTCTCCTGCGGGTGCGTTCGATAGATCCTCGGAGCCAGCGGCCGGGCGACCTGCGGCCTTATGGACACGGCCCCCAGCCGACGAGGACGAAAGTGAGGTCGCTGCCGTCGACGATGCCGTCATCGTTGAGGTCAGTGTCGAGCTCCCCTTGTCCGTTCGATCCCCATGCCACCAGCACCGCCGCGAGGTCGCTTCCGTCGACCGCTCCGTCGCCGGTGACATCGCCCGTGCACGGCGACGCCCCGCATGCCTCGCACATCGTCTTCGCGGCGTTCACGCAGTCCATGTCCCAGTATTGGTCGCAGCAGCTTGGGTCGACTGCGCAGACCTTCTCGCAGCAGACCGCGTCGGAGCAACCTGCGAACTGGCTGAGGACGCAGCAGTTGCCGGCGTTCGGGTCGCCGCAGACGCTTCCGCCGCCGCCGCCGCCGCACGACTTGCACAGGTCGTTCGCAGTGTTCACGCAGTCGAGATCCCAGCCGAAGATGCAGCAGCTCGGATCGACCGCACAGACCGTCTCGCAGCATGCGCCGTCGGAGCAGCCTAGGGTCTGGCTCGGCGCGCAGCAGTCGTTCGCGTTCGGCGCGCCGCAGATGTCGTCGCATGTCGTGCACAGCTGCAGCGCCTGCGCGGCGCACGTCTGGCTCCACGCATCGATGCAGCAGAACGGATCGACCGCGCAGACCGCCTCGCAGCAGACCTCGTCGGAGCAGCCGGGAAACACGCTTGTCGAGCAGCAGTCGTTGGGGCTTGTCTCCCCGCAGCCTCCGCCTCCCCAGCCGATGCAGATCTGGCAGAACTTGATGGCCTTCTGGGCGCAGTTGGCGTCCCATGCCGTGTCGCAGCAGGAGAAGTCGAAGGTGCAGATGGTCTCGCAGCACTCCGCGTCGTTGCAGCCCGGCGTGGTGCTCGGGGCACAGCAGTCGTTCGCGCTCGGCGCACCGCAGGTCGTCGCGCCGCGACACGATTCGCACAGGTGGTTCGCCTTGTTGACGCAAAGAATGTCCCAGCCGATGTCGCAGCAGAAGGGGTCGAGCGTGCAGACCTTCGTGCAGCAGGTGGCGTCGGAGCAGCCGGGGAACTGGCTCGGGGCACAGCAGTCGCTGGTGTTTGGCGCACCGCATTGCGCGAAGGCGATGCCCGCGAAGAGCATCGGGATGCCGAAGC
>JBIKTI010000454.1:0-2674 GCA_044348205.1 Phycisphaerales bacterium
AGCGAACTCTCGCAGTCGCGCTCGTTCGTGGAGCCGATCCACGCATCGCCCGCGCGCTCGAGCACGATCGAGCATCCGTCGCGAAGCACCAGCGACCCCGGTGAGTCGGCGTCGAAGCGCGATGGATCGCGCCACGCGCCCACGCGCTCGGCCGGGTTCGCGAGTTCGTAGACCAGGCTCTCGACGGTGCCGTCCGCGCGCTCGACGAGCCTGTAGACGCGCTGCCGATACGGCCTGTCGGGCGCGGTCGCCATGGCCTGCTCGACATAGATCCACGGACCATCCGTCCGTGAGTCCCAGATGCGCACCATGTGCAGCCGCACATCGAGAAACTCGGGATCCGACTTCGACTGCGCTTCGCTCGAGAAAAACCCAGTCAGGCGGGCTTCGACCTCCGCGACACCGCTCCGAGCACCCGTGCCGCCGTCTGCGGGCCCGGTTCGACCTCCGGTCGCGGCGCACCCGATCGGCAGGGCCGCGGCGGCGAGCAGGGAGAGCGGGAGCAGGCGACGGGCGAGGCGTCCACGGATCATTTCTTCACTGTACCTCCGCCTTCACCACAGCCGCTGCCTGTGTAGACTCTCCCTCTTCCCTTGCGGCATTTTTGCCGCCCGCCCGCATCGCTGGAGAGTCCACAGATGAGCACCGCATCCGCCCCGTCCCCGAAGCCAGTCGACACCCGCGGCCTCGCAGGCCAGACCGTCGGCGACACCTCGATCTGCGCCGTCACCCAGACCGAACTCATCTACCGCGGCTACGAGATCGCAGACCTCGCCGAGAACGCGACCTTCGAGGAAGTGGCGCACCTCCTCCTCGTCGGCCACAAGCCGTCGGCGGCCGAGCTCAGCGCCTTCAAGGCCGAGATCGCCTCGATGCGCGCGATCCCCGCGAGCGTCCGTGACGCAGTCGCCCGCATCGCGAAGGAAAGCCCGAACGCGCACCCGATGTCCATCCTGCGCTCGGGCGTGTCGCTCCTCTCGCACCTTGACCCCGACTGCGAGGACAACTCTCCCGCCGCGGGACTCCGCAAGGCGAAGCGCCTCCTCGCGCAGATCCCGTCGATCATTGGCGCGTGCCAGATGACGCTCGACGGCAAGGCGCCCGTCGCGCCTGACGCGTCGCTCGACCACTCTGCGAACCTGCTCTGGATGATGAGCGGCCAGAAGCCCGACGAACTCGCCGCGAAGATCCTCGATGTGTCGCTCGTCCTCTACGCAGAGCACGACTTCAACGCGTCGACCTTCTCGTGCCGCACGATCGCCTCGACAGAGACCGACATGCACAGCGCGGTCTGCGGCGGCATCGGCGCGCTCAAGGGCCCGCTGCACGGCGGCGCCAACGAGATGGCGATGGAGATGCTGAAGGACATCGACCGCGACTGCGCCGGCGGCAAGATGACGGTCGACGCATGGATGCAGCGCGCCTTCGCAGAGAAGCGCAAGCTGATGGGCTTCGGCCACCGCGTCTACAAGAACGGCGACCACCGCGCGGGCATCCTGCGCCGCTGGGGCCTCAAGCTCGCCGAGAAGCAGGGGCCGTCGAGCAAGAAGTGGTTCGACATGGGCGACGAAGTGCAGGCGATCATGCTGCGCGACAAGAACATCCACCCGAATGTCGACTTCCCCTGCGGCATGACCTACTTCATCATGGGCATCCCCGTGCCGCAGTACACGCCGATCTTCGTCGCAAGCCGCATCACGGGCTGGTGCGCGCACATCATGGAGCAGCACGCGAGCAACCGCATCATCCGCCCGCTGGCGAGCTACACGGGGCCGATGAGCCTGAAGTGGAATGCGTAGTTTGAGCGGTCGCCGCTGCGGCGGCTTCCTTTGGTGCTCGGGTGCGCCTTTGGCGCTCGGGCGCTGTCTTTGGTGCTCTGTACGGTGGCGTGTCCAAGGTGGCCGCGTCGCCCGTGACGCTTGAACTGATACCTTCCTTCCCATGTCGAACGTCAAGACCATCGCCGTCATCGGCGCCGGAACCATGGGTTCCGGCATCGCCCTCACCGCAGCGCAGACAGGCTTCAGCGCCGTCCAGATCGATGTGAGCCAGGCCGCGCTCGACAAGGCGAAGGCCGGTCACGCGAAGAGCCTCGCGCGACTCGTCGAGAAGGGCAAGATGCAGCAGGTCGACGCCGATGCCGCGCTCAAGCGCGTCTCGTATGTCACCTCGATGGCCGACGCGAAGGCCGCCGACTGGGTGGTCGAGGCGGCCACCGAGAATGTCGAGCTCAAGAAGAAGATCTTCAAGGAGATGCAGGCGACCTTCCGCGACGATGTGGTGCTTGCGACGAACACCTCGAGCATCTCGATCACCGACATCGCGAGTGCGGTCGGCAAGGACGCGCCGCGCGTCATCGGCATGCACTTCTTCAACCCCGTGCCGATCATGAAGCTCGTCGAGGTGATCAAGGGCATCGCCACGAGCGAGGAGACCACCGCGCGCACGATCGAGCTTTCGAAGGCGATGGGGAAGACGCCTGTCCCCGCGAACGACCGCGCGGGCTTCGTCTCGAACCGCGTGCTGATGCCGATGATCAACGAGGCGTTCTACGCCTGGATGGAAGGCGTCGCCAAGCCCGAGGACATCGATCAGATCATGCTCCTCGGCTGCAACTTCCCGATGGGCCCGCTGCGCCTCGCAGACTTCATCGGCCTCGATGTCTGCCATGACA
>JBIKTI010000455.1:0-2673 GCA_044348205.1 Phycisphaerales bacterium
TCTAGGTTCTGTCTGACGGATCCCCGGACGTCGAATCGCGCGGCATCCCGGCTGGCGGCGTCGGCTTCAACTCGCTGTATCGCTGCGGATACAGCTTCGTCTCGCCTCCTTGCCATCCGGGCGCCGCGCGCTTCTTTGGTCTTCGGGGATCCGTCAGACAGAACCTGGCTTGAGCGGCGGCCGCTGCGGCAGCCGCCTTTGGCCCTTGTTCGCGGAATTGACGACCGCAACTTGCTCCGCGCTCCACTATCTTCCCCCGAATGGCCGCGAAGAAGTCCACGCCGAAGCAGTCTCCCGTCAAGAAGCCCGTCGCCCCCGCGCATCGCCGCACGATCGTGCCCGCGCCGATCACGCCCGAGGACGCGCGCGCGCATCTGCGTGAACTCGCGATGAACCTCTGGTGGAGTTGGAACGAGGTCGTGCAGCGACCGTTCGCCGCGCTCGACCCAGTGCTCTGGCACGCGACGAAGCGTTCGCCGCTTGCGGTCCTCGCGCAGGTCAGCCCCGCGACCCTCGCCGCCGCGTGCGAGGAGCCCGGCTTCCGCCTCGCGCTCGCCGACGCGCGCGCAGCGCTCGCCGCGGAACTCGCGCGTGAGACTTGGTGGAACGCAACGCACGCGAAGAAGCGCCCGAACACCAACACGGAAACCACGATCGCCTACTTCTGCTCGGAATACGCGATCCACGAGAGCATCCAGCAGTACTCGGGCGGCCTCGGCGTCCTCGCGGGCGACCACCTCAAGAGCGCGAGCGACCTCGGCGTCCCGCTCGTCGCCGTCGGCCTCTACTACCGCCACGGCTACTACATCCAGCAGTTCGCAGACGACGGCTCGACCAAGGTGCTCTACCCCGTCTACGACCGCGCGACGATGCCCGTCGCCGACACTGGCGTCGCGATCGACTGCCCCGTGGGCCACTCGCGCGTGCGCGCGCGCGTCCTCACGATGACGGTCGGCCGCACGCGCGTCTATCTCCTCGACGCGGATTTGCCGGAAAACAGCGCGGAAGACCGCCAGCTCACCGAAGGCCTCTACAAGGGCGAGCCGCACCTGCGCATGCGCCAGCAGGTGCTCCTCGGCGTCGGCGGCGTGCTCGCGCTGCGCGCGCTCGGCATCGCGCCATCGAAGATCCACCTGAACGAAGGCCACGCAGCCTTCGCAGCCATCGAGTTGCTCGCCGAGTTCCGCGCGGGCGGCATGTCGCACGCCGACGCGATGAAGGCCGTGCGCGCGCGCACCGTCTTCACCACGCACACGCCCGTCGCGGCGGGCCACGACCGCTACGGCGTCGACATGGTGTGCGAGGGGCTCGCGCAGACGCTCGCGAAGGGCGGCATCTCACGCGCCGAGCTCGAGTCGCTCTCGCGCGAGAACCCAGCCGACGCGAAGGAGCCCGTCTGCATGACGGTCGTCTGCCTGCGCCTCGCGTCGAAGGTGAACGGCGTCGCGAAGCTCCACGGCGAGGTGAGCCGCGCGATGTGGCAGAAGGCCTACGGCGCGAAGAAGCCGAAGGATGTGCCGATCGGCCACATCACGAACGGCATCCACACGCCGACCTGGCTCGACCCGCACGCGCGCGCCTTCTGGAAGGACGAATGCGGCTTCGACGCCTGCGCGCCCGCTCCGCGCAACAAGGGCTGGAAGCGCGCCGTCGACGCAGACCCCGCCGCATTCTGGGCGATGCGCGCGACCCTGCGCGCGGGCCTCGTCCGCTTCGCGCGCGAGCGACTCGTGCGCGCAGCCGAACGCCGCGGCGAGGGCCCGCTTGCGCTCGACGAGTTCGCGAACGCGCTCAACCCCGCGGCGCTCACGATCGGCTTCGCGCGCCGCTTCGCGACCTATAAGCGCGCACCGCTTCTCTTCACCGACATCGACCGCCTCGCGAAGATCGTGGGCGACGCGAAGAGGCCCGTCCAGTTCATCTTCGCCGGCAAGGCGCACCCGCGCGACACGGGCGGACAGGCCTACGCGCGCACCGTCTTCGAGATGACGCGCCACCCCGCGCTGCGCGGCAAGGTCTTCCTCCTCGAGGAATACGACATGTCGGTCGGCCGCGCGCTCGTCTCTGGCTGCGATGTGTGGCTCAACAACCCGATCCGCCCGCACGAGGCGAGCGGCACGAGCGGCATGAAGTCGCCGCCACATGGCGGCATCAACTGCTCGATCCTCGACGGCTGGTGGCCCGAAGGATTCGTCGCGCAGAAGGGCGCGAAGGGCCGGCACGGCTCAGGCACGAACGGCTGGTCGATCGGCAAGGCCGACGACGGGGCGTTCAACGAAGCCGACGCGCACGGTGCTGGCGCCGCGCGCGATCACCGCGACGCGGAGTCTCTCTACACGATCCTCGAGAAGAGCCTGGTGCCCGAGTTCTACGACCGCGGTCGCGATGGCCTGCCGAAGAAGTGGATCGTGCGCGCGCTCGAGAGCGCGGCGAGCGTGTCAGACTTCTTCTCGACCCACCGCATGGTGGCGGAGTATGTCGAGAAGGCGTACCTGACTTGAGCCGCGGCGGCTCCCCCTGGCGTGGAGCATGCCGATCGGAGTCGGCCGGCCATGAGTGCCCGCAGACGAAGTCTGCGGAACCGATCGTGTCGGAGTCGAGGTCGGGGACCGTCGGAGTCGACTCCCACGCCATCCGCTCCGCAGACTCCGTCCTCACTTCGTTCGGCCTCCG
>JBIKTI010000456.1:0-2672 GCA_044348205.1 Phycisphaerales bacterium
TCGAGCACATCGCGCGCGTCTGCCATGATCTGCTCGCCCCCGCGGTGGCCGCCCGCGGCGGGGCACTGCGATTCGTGCGGGTCTGGGAGACCGAGAAGACGAGTTGCCGCTATCCCGCTTGATCCAGGCCCCATGTCGGCCGAAGATGGAACCATGACGCGCCAACCGCATCCCCCACGATCGCGCCTCCTCTCCGCAACGACCCTCGCTGCGGCGCTCCTCGCCACCACGCACGCGACGCCCAGCGCCATCGCGCAGACGCTCACCCCCGTGAGCGCGCCCGTGACGCGCCCGCAGCAGGGAGCGCCCGCAACCCAGCAGGCGGCGCCTGTCAACGAGAACGAGCGGCGCTTCCGCGAGATCTCCGACTACATCCGCGTCCGCGGCGAGCTCGATGCCGCCACGCGCGCGGACCTCGCGCGCGTGGCGACCGCGCTCGACGCGGACCTCGCCGATGCCGCGCTTCCACGCGCCTCGACCGTGCGGCTTCTCGCCGTGCGCGCGCAGGCCGCGAGCCTCCTCGACGACGGCGACGCGATGGAGGCTTCCTTCGCGCGGCTCGCCGCCCTTGCGGGAACAAGCGACGCAGTCGTGCTCGCGTGGGCGCGCGAGCGGCTTGCCTTCGCGGACTTTGAGGGCGCGCACACGCTTCTCGCAGGACATGCCTTCGCACCCGCCCGCCGCATCGACGCCGACCTCGCCCGCGCGCAGGCCCTGACGGGCCTCAGCCGCTTCCAGGATGCGCAGGCCGTCCTGAACGCGATTCCCGCGCAGCGCTCGGCGCAGCAGATGACCTCGATCGCGCTTCTCTCGAAGCGCATCAATCTCCTCGACGGCATCTGGAACGCGGAGATCGTGCTCATGGCGCGCGACATGCGGCGCAACGACCTGCCCCTCGTCGAGTTCGTGACGCCGAAGGGCACGATCGTGCTCGAGCTCTTCGAGGACGACGCCTTCAACACAGTGGGCAACTTCATAGAGCATGTCGAGCGCGGCAGCTACGACGGGACGCGCTTCCACCGCGTGCTGCGCGGCTTCGGCGTGCAGGGCGGCGACCCCGACACGGCGAGCGGCGGCGCAGGCGGAACGGGAACAGGCGGCTGGACCATTCCCGACGAGCCCGCACGGGGCGAGCGTCGCGCGCTCCTGTCGGGCCGCGTCCTCATGGCAGCGCAGCCCGAGGATGCGACGCAGCAGAGCCCGGCCACGGCGCAGAAGCCCCGCGCGAACTCAGCGGGTTGCCAGTTCATGATCCTCCTCGACCACGCGGAAGCGCTTGGCGAGAGCCACCTCCCGTTCGGGCGCGTGGCCGAAGGGCTCGACACGGTGCGAAGGCTCGGCCCAGACGATGCGATCCTGTCGGCGCGCGTCCTTCGCAAGCGAGACAGGGACTACAGCGGCGTCCGCCTCGCGGAGGTTCCGACAGGCGACTTCACCATGCCGCGCAGGCCAGGCACAGCGACGCGCGCCCTCGAGACGCGCATCAATCCGCCCGCGCCCGTGACACCGCCGCCGCAGCCGATTCCGATGCCGACGACCCCCGTCGACCCAGCGGACATCTCGCCCGTGCCGATTCCTCGGAAGCCGTGATGCGCGCTCAGCCCGCCGCGGAGTCGCCCGCATCGCGGACGACCTCGCGCGACTCGCCCGAGTAGCGGTACACGCAGCCAGGCTCCTCGTCGCGCGTGGGCTTGTGGCTGCCGTCGCAGAAGGGGAACTTTCGGGAAAGCCCGCAGGCGCAGACGAAGACGGGCTTGTCGCTCGGCTCGACCTTCACGGGGCCGGTTGCTTCGAGCTTGACGAGTCGTGCCATGTGGGAAATCCTTCGGGTTGGTGCGGCATCGCTGGCCGCGGGTGAGGTTCTGGATCTGGAAATCGCGGCGCAGGGCCGGGGCTTAAAACTCGAGGTCCGCCTCGCCGTACAGCCTGAAGCCCTTGCGTCGCAGGATCTGGCCCGCCAGCGTGTTGTCGTCGGTCGAGAGCACCACGGTCGGGTGCCCAGAGTTGCGCGGCATCGTCGGATAGGCGAAGCGGATGTTGAGTTCGGCGGCGAGGAGGAACTTGCACAGGTCGTGCATCTCGTGGTCCTTGCCGAGTTCCGCGACGAGCACCTGCGTCTCGTTGAGCGAGAACTCATGCCGCTCGAGGATCTCGCGCGCCGTCGCAGGGCGGTCGACGATCAGGCGGATCACAGCGAAGTCGGAGCTGTCCTGGATCGAGATGGCGCGCACGCAGACATGCCCCTCGTCGCTCAGGGCGCCAAGGAGCTCGAGCAGCTTCCCCACTCGGTTGTCGAGGAAGATGCTGAAGTGCCTGACCGTGGGAGGCGCGTAGCCGATTTCGGTGTCTGGAGGCATCATGCTCATGGAGCCGAGATGCTAGCCGATCGGACGCGGGCCGCAGCGGTGTTTGCAGCGGATACGCTGCGCGGCATGCGACGGAACACCTCCATCGGAAGGAACGACGGCGTGCGGAACACCCGCTCCATGACCCTCGCGACGGGGCTCGCGTGGACGCTTCTTCTCGCCGCCGCCCCCGGCCTCCCCACCGCCGATGCGGCCATGCCCGCGGCACAGGCCGCGGCTCCGACCGTCTGCACCGAGGAGACGGCTCGCTTCGACTCGATCGCAGCCGAGTACGACGCGTTCAGGCTGGTGGTCTACCCCGAGTAC
>JBIKTI010000079.1:0-8147 GCA_044348205.1 Phycisphaerales bacterium
CGACACGAACGGTTCCGCAGACTCGCGTCTGCGGGCACTCATGGGTTGAGCGGTCGCCGCTGCGGCGGCTCCCTTTGGTGGGACCGAAATCAGGGGTGCCCGCATGCTTCAGCATGCGGAACGGATGATGTCAGCCGTCGACTTCGACGATCGTCGTTCCGTTGACTTCGTCCACGGAACGCCCGTGGCTCTCGACTCCGGAGGATGTGGTCCACGCCGAGGGCGCGGTCGCGTCGCGCGGCGAGGGCGCCGCCTCGCTACGCTCCGTGCGATGTCCGACTGGCGAGATGTCATGGTCTGGGAGCGGCTTGCCGCAGAGGGCGCGGAGCTCGTCGCCCGCGTGGAGCGGGAGCTCCCCGAGGGCGCGACCGCTGCGTCGCCCGCGGTGATCGCGCGCCTTCGGAAGTCGAGTGACGCCGCGCTCGTGTCGGCCGCGCTTGAACTCGTCGCGGCGAGAAGGAAGGCGCGCTTGAAGTTCGATTGCGCCGCGGAGCTCTGGTGCGATGTCGCAGGCGTCGAGCAGGCCTCCGACGAGCGGGTCGCCGCGTGGAAGGCCGCGCGCATGCGCGAAGTCCTCGGCGACGGCGGGGAGATCCTGGATCTCTGCTCTGGGGTCGGCGGCGACGCGATGGCCCTGTCGGGGGCCGGGCTCGCCGTCACGGCGAGCGACCTCGATCCACGCCGCGCCTGGATGACCGCGCGGAACGCGCGCTGCAGCACGGCCACTCGCGACGCGGAGACGGTCGAGATCGCGGGTGCCGCGATCCATGCGGACCCCGCGCGTCGGGACGAGCGCGGCGGCGGTCGCTCCTGGAGCCTCGAGGATCACATGCCCGGGCGCGCGTGGATCGAACGCGCCCTGCGCGAGCCACGCGCAGCGGCGATCAAGTTCTCGCCGGGGGTCGATCGCGGCGCGTTCGGCGCGGTGCCGATCGAGTGGGAGTGGATCGAGTCGGAGGGGGCGCTCGTGCAGGCGGTCGCGTGGAGCGGGCGTTTCGCGCGCTTTCCGCGGGCGACGCGCGCCACGCGTGTGTCGCGAGTCCGCGCTTCGATGACGATCGTGGGCACGCCCGACGATGCGCGCGGCGATGCGCTCGCGTGCGGCGGCGCACTTCGCGAGGGGGCCTGGCTCGGCGAACCGTGGCCTTCCCTCGAGCGGGCGCGTCTTCTCACGGAGGCGCTTGCCGGAAGCGATGCCCGCGAGCTGGCCCCGCGGCTCGGTCTCGTCGCAGCGAGCGCGCCCGACGCGTCTCCATGGTTCGAGTGGTTCGCCTTCGCGGGCGAGGTCGCTGGCCGCGCCGAAGCGATGCCGAGGCTCGCGGTCGAGCTCGCCGCAGCGCACGGCGCTGTCGGAGAGATCCGCAGCGTGCGTGTGCGCGGGGCCGCCGTCGACGCGGACACGCTCACGCGGGCCCTGGCGTGCACGCCGAGGGGGCGCTTCGTCCTCTTTGCATGGCGCGACGGCGGGAGGGCGAGAGCCGCACTTGCCGAAGCGCCGCATCCTCGGACCTGACCCGCGCCGCACGCGTTGGCGCGGCCACTGGAATCACTTCTTCTGCGCGGGCTTCGACTGGGCCTTCGCCGACGACTGGCGGGTCGCCGCCTCGAGATGCGCGGCGCCGCGCTCGTCGAGGAACCCGCCCTCGATCATCGATTGGACCGTCGACTGGTCGACGCCGCCCGCGACCGATCCGCAGCCGCAGAAGGTCTGGGCGAGGATCACGCAGGTCGTGTCCCACTCGCTGATGCAGCAGGTCTCGTCGAAGCTGCACACGAGCACGCAGCACTTGGCGTCGTTGCAGTAGGGCTCGTCGTGCTCGTTGCAGCAGCTTCCCGCCTCGGGATCGCCGCAGCTCAGGCCGCCCTCGCAGACATCGCACTCGCTGATGGCGATGGCGGCGCACGCGCCGTCCCACACCACATCGCAGCAGAAGCTGTCGATCACGCACACCGCCTCGCAGCACTCCTTGTCGTCGCAGTTGGCGTTGTCATGCGGGAAGCAGCAGCTTCCTGCCGCTGGGTCGCCGCACGGCGGGTCGGGGCACACGCGCGAGCACGCGGGGTTGTTGTTGGCGCTTGCCGCGCAGAACTCGTCCCAACGGACATCGCAGCAGAAGATGTCGATGCCGCAGATCGCTTCGCAGCACGCCTCGTCGTTGCACCACGGCGTGTCGTGCGCCTCGCAGCAATCGCCCGCGCAGGCGCTGCCGCATCCGTACTGGTACCGCTCGCAGCCGCGCGTCGAGTAGATCATCTCGACGCAGGTCTCGTCCCACTCGGTCTCGCAGCAGAAGCTGTCGAGCGCGCAGACGGCCTCGCAGCAGTCCTCGTCGCCGCACGCGGGGGCGTTGCGGGCGATGTTGCAGCCGGGAAGGCCGATCTGCCCGCACTCGGGCCGATTGTCGTCGCAGAGCGCCTCGGCGCGCTCGACGCAGTCCGCGTCCCAGCGGATCTCGCAGCAGTAGGAGAACTCCTCGGCTGCACAGACCGCGAGGCAGCACGATGCGTCTGCGCAGCCGGGCGTCGGGCTCGTCGTGTAGCAGTTGCCTGCCGACGGGAGGCCGCAGCCGCCGTTGCAGGTGATCTGCGCAGCGGCGACGCAGGAGGAGTCCCAACGGACATCGCAGCAGTAGGGCTCGAAGCGGCAGACCGCGAGGCAGCACGAAGCGTCGCTGCAGAACGGGGTCGCGTGCGGCGTGAAGCAGTCGCCAGCGCAGCTGTCGCCGCACTCAGGGAAGCCACAGCAGACATTGCGCGCGATCGTCACGCAGCCGCTGTCCCACGCCTCGGTGCAGCACGCGGGGTCGATGGCACAGACGCCCGTGCAGCAGACCTCGTCGTTGCAGCCTGCGGAATCGAGGCGTTCCTCGAAGCAGCTGCCACCGCAGGGGCAGCGGCTCGTCGGGCCCGCCACGCACAGCGTGCGGGCGAGGCTCACGCAGGTCGAGCTCCACGACTGCTCGCAGCAGAGCGGGTCGGCAGCGCAGACGATGTTGCAGCAGGTCGCGTCCTGGCAGCCAGGGGTCGAGCGGCTCTCGTCGCAGCGGCCCGTGCTCGGGCAGGTCTCGAGCGTGATGCACACGACCTTGGCGATGTCGACGCAGCGCTCGTTCCATCCGAAGGTGCAGCAGACGGGGTCGACCGCGCACACGGCCTCGCAGCAGACTTCGTTGGCGCAGCCCGGGTTTCCGTGAACCACAAGCGGCGAGCCGGGCGCGGGGCACGAGGAGAAGTCGATGTCGCAGGAGATGCCCGCTGCGAGGGCGCAGGTCTCGTCCCACGCGCGCTGGCAGCAGGTCGGGTCGAGGACGCACTGCACCTCGCAGCACTCGCGGTCCTCGCAGCCAGGGAGGAAGCTGGCGACCGAGCAGGGGCGGCTGCGCGGCGTGCCGCAGCTGCTGGCGCTCTCAAGGCAGATGGTGCCAGCGTTGAGCACGCAGAAGAGATCCCACTCCACCGTGCAGCAGAGCGGATCGATGCTGCACACGCGGTCGCAGCACTCGCTGTCGAAGCAGCCCGTGCCGCCATGCGGCCAGAAGCAGCTGCCCGCCTCGATGTCGCCGCAGCCGTTGCAGACGAGCTCTGCCGTCTCGACGCAATTGTTGTCCCAGCCGATGGTGCAGCAGAGCGGGTCGGCAGCGCACACGCGCGCGCAGCACGCGTCGTCCGAGCAGCCGGGCAGCTCATGCTTCACGAAGCAGCTGCCGGAGGCTGTGGAGCAGACTGCGTCGATCGCAGGGTCGCCCGAGAGCGCGCACTGCGATCGCGCGAGCTGCGTGCAGGTGTAGTCCCAGCTCACGGCGCAGCAGAAGCCGTCGAGGTAGCACACGCTGTCGCAGCACTGCGCGTTGCTGCAGCCCGGGGCGTTGTGCTCGACGAGGCAGGAGAGGTTCTGGCCGGGAATCGGCGTGGTCGAGCCGCAGCGGCACTTCGGCAGGTTGCAGACGCCGCCAGGGCCCGTCGCGAGGCCAGCGCAGACGCTGTCCCATCGTGTCTCGCAGCAGAAGGGGTCGACATCACACACGGCCTCGCAGCAGAGTCGGTCGTCGCAGAAGGGCGAGTCGTTCTGGTAGCAGCAGCTGCCCGCCCGCGCGTTGCCGCAGGTGAAGCAGTACTGGAGCGCCCAGTCGACGCAGGTCTGGTCCCAGGTGGTCTCGCAGCATCGTGGGTCGATGCCGCACACGGTCTCGCAGCAGACGGGATCCGAGCAGTTCGGGTTCTCGTGGGCAACGAGGCAGCTGCCCGTGGCGGGCTCGCCGCACTCGTCGGTCAGCTCGATGGCGATCTTCACGCAGCCCTCGTCCCAGCCTGTCTCGCAGCATGTCGGGTCGACATTGCACACGGCCTCGCAGAGGACGCCGTTGTTGCAGTTCGCTCCTGCGTGCGGCTCGAAGCAGCTGTCCTTCGAGTTGCCGCAGTCCGAGCAGAACTTCACGGCGAGCGAGACGCAGAGGTCGTCCCACGCGATGTCGCAGCAGGCGGGCTCGATGGTGCACACGACCGAGCAGCAGCTCGCGTTGTCGCAGCCGCCCGCGCCGAGGTTGGTCGTGAAGCAGTCGTTGGTCGCGCTGCCGCAGCCCTGCGCGTGCGCGGCCTGCGTGCCCGAGAGAAGCGCCGTGGCCGCTACGAGGCCCGTGAGCGCGCTGCGGAGGATCGTGGTGAAGCGGTGAAGCATGGAATCTGTTCTGGAGGGTCGGCCGGCTGCGGCGGTCGGACGGCGATGGGTCGTCGGGGTCGTGCGCTTACGGCGTGATGAGGATGCGCGACATGCCTGCGTTGAGGCCGGCGTCGTCGTCGAACGGAGCGCCAAGGATCGAGAAGCCCTCGACCCCCGAGACGGAGTAGCCGAACTCGTCGCCCGCGGACGGAGAGAACGCCGTGCGCGACTGGAGGAGGACCGCGCCTTGCGCGCCCGTCGTCTTGCGCAGGAAGTACACGCGGCCGGCGTCGACGCGAGGCGTGGTCACGACCGTCACATCGCTCGCGGGCGCGCCCACCGTGATCGTGAACTGCGCGGGATCTACCGTCGGAGCGATGGCGATCGAGGCGCCGAACGCGTCACCTGGCTGCGCGTCGGGCGGCGTGAAGAAGCCGCGGTAGCTCCAGGCGGTCGTGATGCCAGTGCCGTTGCCGCGCTCCCAGAAGTGAACGCGGCCGCGGCCGTCGCCGTAGCCGGGCGCGCCGACTGCGATCAGCTTCTTGTGAATCGCGACGGACTCGCCGAAGCGGTCGCCCTCTGCGAGCGTCGCGCCAGCACCCGCTGGGATCAGTAGCCGCGGCGAACTCCAGGTGCCGAAGCTCAGGCTCGAGACGGGTCGCTCGTAGACGGCCACCGCGCCCGTGTCGTCGTCACGCCCCGGGGCGCCCGCGACGAACGCGACGCGCGAGTTGCCCGTCGTCGGGATGAGCGTCTCCTGCGCCACGGCGTAGCCGAACTGGTCGCCCGGCTGGCCGCTTGCGAGCACGCGCACGGTGTGGATCTGCGGCTGGTTCGTCGCTGGGTTGCGGATGATGTAGACGCCGCCGCGCGAGTCGTTGCGGCCGGGTGCGCCGACAATGATCGACTCGGACGCCTCGTTCGGGCTGCGTCCGAGCGCGAGCGAATAGCCGAACAGCGAGTACGCGCCCGCGGAGAACCCGCCCGTCGCTGGAGGGATGTAGCGCCACGGGGTGTTTGCGCCGCCGTAGGTCACCTGCGACCAGGTGCCGTCGTCTGCCTGCGCGAAGAGGTAGATCGCGCCCTTCGAGAGGAAGGTGCCCTGCGCCGGCGAGTGCGTGAAGCGGTGCGCGCCCACTGCGGCCATGTTGCGCGCGGGATAGGCGGGCGAGCCGTTCGCAGGGCGCTTGAAGACGGAGAGGCCGCGGCCGAAGAAGGCGTTCGCCAGCGGGTCGGACGGTCGCAGCGTCTGGACGAGCGACGGGTCGACCGCGCCGCCCACGACGGGCAGCACATAGGCGACGCCCGCGTTCGAGGCGCCGACATCGTTGCCGGGTGCGCCGATCGCGAACAGCACAGCGGGGTCGCCCGCGCGCGACGACGCCGAGACGGCCGCGCCGAAGGTATCGAGGAAGGTGATGCCGCCCGCGACGAGTTCCGTGTCGGTGAGTGGGCACTCGTCGGGGACGCCGTCTGCGTTCAGGTCGACGCTGATCCCGAGCGCGATGTCGCAGCTGTCGGGGAAGCCCGTGCGGTTGCAGTCGGGAACAAGTCCAGCGGCGATCGCATCGGAGTCGTTGACGCCGTCGCCGTCGCAGTCGTCGTCGGCGGTGGTGGCGCAGCGGTAGCGGGCCACGGTCTGCGCGGTCATGCTGATCGTGCGGGCGTTGTTCGCTGTGGCCGTTCCCGTCGCCACGCCGAGGAAGGTCACGAGCGGGTTCGAGAAGCGCGCAATGCGCTCGCCGGGCGTGTAGGCCATGATGGTTCGGTAGACCGTGCCCGCAGCGTTGAAGCGCCAGCCGTTTGAGAACGAGTAGAGGCCACCCGTTTCGCAGCCGCCGCCGTCGCCGACTGCATGGCAGCAGCCGAGGTTGTGACCGAGCTCGTGCGCGAGGATCGAGCTTCCATCGCCGCCGCTCGAGCCGACCACGGAGAAGCCGAGCGCTGGGTTGCCCACGCCGAGGTAGGCGATGCCGCCCGCGTCGACATCGGAGTAGAGCGCGACGAGGTCCGCCTTCAGCGCGTCGCGCACCGCATGCACGTTGTCCCAGATGCCGTCGTTCGTCGTGGCGAGCGCGTCGAGGTCGGTCGAGATCGTTCCCGACGAGTTTGTGTCGAGGACGATGATGCCCGCGTTCACATCGTCGGGGTCGCTCACCACGCGGAAGCGCGTGAAGCAGAACGACGCGGAAAGCGCGGAGTTTCCGAAGGCGATGTCCTGGAGGAGCGATGCGCGCATGTCGGCTTCGCTCGGGAACTGCGCCGCAAACGCGGGGGTGACGCAGAGAAGGAGGTCGATCGTCTCGCCCGTGTCGGGGCACGCCGAGGCCACGCCGCCTTCGTCTCCGCCACCTGCGCCGAAGAGACCCTTCGGAGGCGTCGCGACGCCTTCGCACCCGCCGCTTTCGCGCGGCTCCGACAGCCACTGCGCGCCATCGCGCGTCTCGAGGTTCCACGCCTGCGGCTTGCCGTCGACGACTGCCTCGATCCGACCGAGGACGATTCCGTCGTGCAGCGTGATGACCGCATGCGCGCCGCTGTCGCCGTCGGAGAAGATGAAGGTGACGGCCGTCGGGCTCAGGAGCTGCCGCTCGAGGAGCGGGATCTCGACCGTGCGGCCGCCCGTGAGCGGGAACGCGAGTCGCTCGCCCGTCTCGAGCTGCGCCGCGCGCAGCGCGGGGAAGCTCCAGCGGCGGTCCCAGTCCTGCACGAAGTCGGTCTCCGAGTGGAGCCGCGAGTCGATGCCCATGCGGGCGATGCGCGCAGCGCCCTCGTCGATCGAGGGCGGCACGGCGAGCGCGGGGGCCGCGTGCGCGAGGAGAGCGACGGTGGAGACGGCCGCCGCGAACGCAAGCGGGGTGGAACGGGCGGAGCTCTTGATGAAGATCATCGTCGCGGGTCTATCGGAGTTCGGCGCGCCGTCGGCGGGTCGGCCGCACGAGGCGAACGAACCACCCGCCGAAACCGCGCGGCGCCGCATCATCCCCTCTTCGCGTCACATTGCAAGCCAACCGCAGCACGGGGCGGGATTTCCGCAAGATTCCCGCGTTTGGACTCGTTGCCCGCGCGGCGCCGGCCAGGCGCGGCCGTTCAGCGAAGCCCGCCGAAGCGCCTGTCCCGACAGGCGAACGCAAGGATCGCGGCCGCGAGGTCGTCGGCGCCGAAGTCGGGCCAGAGCACCTCCGTCACATGGATCTCGGCGTAGGAGATCTGCCAGAGGAGGTAGTTCGAGACGCGGAGTTCTCCAGCGGTGCGCACCAGGAGATCAGGGTCGCGGAGGCCCGCCGTGTAGAGGTGCGCGGCGATGGCGTCCTCGTCGATCGACTCTGGGTCGCGCGTTCCCGCGGCGACTTCTCGGGCGAGGGCTCGAGCCGCGTCCGCGATCTCAGTCCGAGAGCCGTAGTTGAGCGCGAGGCAGAGGGTGAGCCCGCGGCAGTGGGCTGTGGCGCGCTCGGTCTCGTCGAGCTCGGCGAGGACTTCCGCGGGCAGC
>JBIKTI010000080.1:0-8129 GCA_044348205.1 Phycisphaerales bacterium
CTCGGACCTCGCGACGATGCTGAATTCGTGGGGCTGAGACACGTGGGGCTCAGACACGTGGGGCTCAGACACGTGGGGCTGAAAGGCCTCTTGTCGAAGGGCCGCGAGGGACTCGCCAGGACCCCCCGACACGCACCGCAATGAACCACAGGGCCTCGCTTCGGCGAGGCCCCGTGCGTTTTCGCTGTCTCTCACAGCGTCCCAAGCGGCTACGCTGCGAGCCAGGACACCGCCATGACAGAAAGACCATTGATCGCCCTCGCGTTCGTCTCGCTCGCACTCGCGCAGGCCGCGCTCTCAGCCACGGCTGCCGCGCAGGGCGCGCCCGTCGCGCGTCCTCCCGCCGCGCGCCAGCAGCAGCCCTCGCCGATCGTGGTCACGCCAGAGACCGTCGACCTCGGGATCGTGGCGCCAGGCTCTACGAATCCCGGGCGCTTCATCCTCGTCAACCGAGGCTCGACGCCCGTCAAGATGCTGAGCGCGATCCCCAACTGCAAGTGCACGGCGATCACGCCCGTCGAGGGCAAGGTCATCGAGCCGGGCGGCACCTTCGAGCTCTCCGCCTCGCTGGCGGCGCCGCGGGTGCCAGGCGACAAGGAAGCCGTGGTCTTCCTCACCTTCGAGGGGGCGCCGCCGCTCCAGGCGAAGATCAAGGGCGAGGTTCGTCTCCCCATCCTCGCGACGCCGCCCTTTGTCGATGCGCTCCGCGATGTCGTGAACGGAACCGTGACGCTCAGGTCGCTCGATGGAAAGCCCTTCAGCATCCTCAGGAGCGGCGGGGCTGCGCCTGCGTTCATCGGCTTCGACCCCGCGAAGGATGCGCCGCGTGCCGAATACACCATCGCGTGGAGCCTGTCGGGGCGCGCCGCGAGCGACATGCCGCTGTGGTGGTTCGTGTGGACCGACCGCGAGGACTGCGACGCGATCCCGCTTCGGGTGCGCGACGAGGCCACGGGATCGCGGCATGACATGGACCGCTTCAAGCGCTTCTGGATCGTGAAGGAGTCGCTCGTAATGGCGGGGCGCGGCTCGGTCGGCGCGCCGCACAAGGGCGAGATCGAGCTCGAGCACTACAACCCGCCCAAGAAGGGCGCGGTCGAGAACCCCGCGTGGCGCGAGGCGAAGTCGGTGCGCTCGCTCAACGCCGATGTCGATGTGAGGCTCGTCGGCCGCCGCGACGCAGGTGCCGACGGCACGATGCTCGAGGTCGAGTTCACGGCGAAGCGCGCGGGGCCGATCGAGGGGCTTCTCGAGATCGAGACCGCGACTGGGAAGGGCACCGTGCCGTTCGCGTTCTTCGCGGGCGGCTGATCTCGCGCGCGGAGGGCGTTGCATGCAGCGATGGGCCACGAGCGCAAGCGCCTACGCGGACCTCCTCGAGCAGGCGGCGGAGGCCCTGCGCGCGTCGCCCTTCCGCGACGCATCGACCGTGCGCCTTCCGCGCAGAGGCAGGCTGCTCGCGACGGGCGACATCCACGACAACCAGCTGCATCTCGACGCTGTGCTGCGCGCGGCGCAGCTCGGGCGTTCGCGCGAGCATCATGTCGTGCTGCACGAGTTGATCCACGGCGAGCGCCTCGTGAGCGGCATGGACATGAGCCACCGCATGCTCGCGCGCGTGGCGGAGCTTGTCCTCGCGCATCCCGAGCAGGTGCATCCGATGCTCGCGAACCATGAGATCGCGCAGTACCGCAGGCAGCACATCTCGAAGGGCGCGGGCGACAACCTGCTGCTCTTCGACTCGGGCCTCGAGTGGGTGTTCGGCGAGGATGCCCAGGTCGCGGCCGATGCGATCGGCGCACTCGTGTCCGCGATGCCGCTCGCCGTGCGATGCGAGAACGGCGTCATGCTCTCGCACTCGCTGCCGGGCGCAGCGCAGATCGTCCACTTCGACTTCGGCGTCCTCGGGCGTGAACTCGTCGAGGCGGACTTCGATCCACCGACGGGCGCCGCATACCTCATGACCTGGGGGCGAAACCACCCGCCCGCGCTGCTGGAGCAACTCGCGAAGGCGTGGGACGCACGGTTGTTCGTCGTGGGCCACGCGCACGCCGATGCGGGCGTCGATCTTCGCCCGCCGAATCTCGTGATCCTGAACACGGACCATGCGCAGGGGCGCGTGGTCGCCATCGACCTCGCGGCGGATGCGCCGTCGGCGGAGGACCTCGTGCGCGCGGCGCGCCCGATCCAGACCTACTTCGATCTCGACGACCCGATGACGGGGCTGGCGCGATGACGAAGACGGGCGCGCCTTCCGCAGTGCTCTTCCTCGACTGCACGCAGCGCGAGTCCGTTCTCGTGCTTGCGCCATCGCCAAGCGACGGCGGCACGCCGCTCGTGCGCCGTTTCGACGCGCAGTCGAACTCCGGCGAGGGCGAGCGTTTCTGGCTCGAGCTCGTGGGTCTCTTCGACGAGGCGGGGCTCTCCGCGGCGGCGCTTTCGGGAGTCGCCGTCGCCACGGGCCCTGGAGGCTTCACGGGGCTTCGTGTCTCGATCGCGTGCGCGAAGGCGATCGCGTTTGCCCGTGGGATCCCTGCTGTCGGCGTTCCGTCCGCAGCGGTCTTCGCGGCGTCGGACGCCGCCCGCGGCGGCCGCGGCCCGTGGATCGTCGCGCTTGCGTCGAAGGCGGGAAGCGCGTGGGCCACAGCGGTCGCGGGCAATCCAGAGGAACTCACAGCTGGGGCGCTTGGGTTCGGCGAGGGTGCCCTCGTCGCGGAGGATGCGTTCGCGCGGCTCGTGGCCGATACGGCGGCGCAGGGCGGCGCGGTTCTCGCGGACGAGCATCTCGACCCCGCGCTCGCGGCGTGCGTGGCGCGCACGGGGGCGGCGCTGCGCAGGCTTTCGGTCGACCCGCACGCTGCGCGTGCGCTGGCCCGAGGTGCGCTTGCGAGGGTTGTTTCGTCTGGAGGGGCTGGCGGAGACGACGAACGCGGCCGCTCGGCCTCGTTCGGCAGCCCCTTCGCGCTCGAGCCTCTCTATGCGCGCGAGCCCGAGGCGGTGACCAACTGGCGTCTGCGGCGCGCGGATCGCGGTTCCTGACAGCTCGCGTTTGCTCTGCGACGGTTGCGCGATGCACATCCTGCGGCCTCGCCGCGTGCGCATTCCGTTCGGCCCCACCACGCGGCACAGGCTGAACGCAGCGCGACGCGAGCCGCTGCATTTGGCGTCGAGCCATGCATGGACGCGCGCGAAGCACCGATCTATGGGCGGGCGTCGGAGGATGCCTGAGCGGCGGCCAACGCGGCCGTCTTTGGGGGGGAAAGATGGCGTGCGCCTGCAACCATGCGTTGCAGGAAGGCGTGCGCCGCAGCGTGAGGACACTTGCATCGCGTCGTCGGGAGGGATCCCGTCGTCACGAAGGTGTCCCCCTGGAGGGGAAATCTCGTGAGTCAGTTCGGTCCTACTCGTAACGATCCGTCCCGTGACCCGTCCGTGCCGGCCAGCGGCGAAGTGCCGATCGGCCCATCGAGCGATGCCGCGCCGCTGCAGGCCCTGTGCGTCGGCCTCGACTGCGTGCACGAGGTGCGCCTCGGCAGCCTGCTCGACGAGGCGGGAGTCGCGCACGACCGAGTCGACCTCGTCGACCAGGCGCTCGGCACCGTCGTCGCCAAGCCGTTCGACCTCGTCGTCGTCTCGTCTTCGATCGGTCCCGAGAAGTTCGCGCCGCTCGCGGGCCAGGTTCGCCGCATGTCGTCGTCGATGCGCGTGCTCGTCGCGGGCGGCACGCCCGAGCCAGACGAGCTTCTCGCAGCGATGCGCGCAGGGGCGACAGACTGGCTCGATCTCTCCGAGAGTTCGGCCTCGATCCTCGAGCGGCTGACGGTCGCGTCGCGCGCGGTGGTCGAGGATCGCCGCCGCGATGAACGCATCTCGCGCCTGAAGGGCATCTGCCAGAAGCTCGCGGTGAACCGCGACGAGTTCACGCGGCAAATGGATGCGCTCAATGACGGGCTCCGCGACGCCGTGCAGGACGCGCGCGGCCGCGCGGACGAGGCGGAGGTCGTCGGCGAGTTCCGCGGCCTCCTCTCGCAGGAGCTCGATGTGGAGGACCTCCTGCGCACCGCGCTCCAGTATCTCCTCACGAAGACGGGCGCCACGAACGCGGCCGTCTTCCTCCCCGGATCGAAGCCCGACCAGTTCGGCCTCGGCGCGTATGTCCACTACGACTGCCCGCGCACGCAGGCACAGCCGCTCCTCGACCGGCTCGGCGCAGAGATCTGCGAGCGACTCGCGCCGCGGCTCGACATCATCCGCTTCACCGACACGCGCGAGTTCGTGCACTCGCTCGGCCTCGCGGGCGCTGTGCTCGAGGACTCCGAGCTCGTCGCGTGGAGCGCGCTCCATGCTGGAGAGTGCATGGGCGTCTTCTTCCTCTTCCGCAACCACGCGGAGCCGTTCCTCGACGAGCACGCAGCCATGATCGACCTGCTGCGCCCGGTCTTCGCGGCGCAGATGGCGAAGCTCGTGCGCATCCACCATCGCTCGAGCTTCACCTTCCCGAAGACCGAGGGAGAAGCGGAAGGCGACGATGCCGACGACGACGCAGGCGAGGACTGGCGCCGCGCGGCGTGAGCGCCGGCGGCTTTCGGAGCTGACGAGCTGAGTCGTGCGACGCGAGGGCTTGCGACACGAAACCCGAGGGGTGCCCGCATGCTTCGGCATGCGGAATGGACGACGCCGGCCCTCGACTCCGATCCGTGTCGTTCCGCCCGCGTGCCCGCGTCCGATGGAGGTCTGCCGCGCCATCGGCTGTGCGCGCGCCGTACCATGCCGCCCATGCCGCGACGCACCATTGCAGAGTTCCGCGCAGAGCGCGCCAAGGGTCAGGAAGCGCTGCTCTCCGCCGATCACCTCGGCCTCAAGCGATTTCTGCGCCTTGATTCCGCAACCTACGAGGACGGTGCGCTCGACGCCCGCACGAAGGAGCTGCTCGGGCTCGTCGCCAGTGCCGTCCTCCGCTGCAACGACTGCATCGACTACCACCTCGAGCAGTGCGTGAAGGCGGGCTTCACGCGCGAGCAACTCGTCGACGCGATGAATGTCGCGCTCGTGGTGGGGGGGTCGATCGTGATCCCGCACGCGCGCCACGCGATGCTGTCGATCGACGAACTCTTCGCGGAGCAGTCGGGCGGAAGTTGAGCGCGGCTCAGATCCGCTTCATGCGGACGAGCACCGTGACGCCGCCCTTCACGCGGTCGCCCTTCGCCACGCAGACCTTCTCGATCTCGGAGGTCGGCACGACGAGCTCGGTGGTGGATCCGAACTTGATCATCCCGTAGCGCTCGCCGCGCCCGAGGCGCCGTCCGGCCTCGACGGGGCAGACGATGTGGCGGGCGATCTTGCCCGAGATCTGCTTCACGCCGAGGTTGATGCCGCCCGAGGAGAGGAGCCGCATGACGAGCGACTCGTTCACCTTGGCGCTCTCCTCGATGCGGACATCGAGGTACTTGCCGGGCGTGTGGATGGTGTTGAGGACCGTGGCCTCGCACGGCGAGCGGTTGACATGCACATCGAGGACAGACAGGTAGATCCGCACGATCGTGGCGGGTCCGACCGTCGCGGGGTGCTCCTCGACCTCGACGACCGCGCTGACAAGCCCGTCGGCGGGGCTGACGAGGTCGCGAGGATCGTCGCTCGCGGGCCGTCGGAAGAGCGGGTCGCGGAAGAACGAGGCGAGCGCCAGCCAGACGACGATCGCCGCACCGACGAGCCACCACCACCCGAAGAACACACCCGCCGCCGCGATCGACGCGGCGGCGAGGGTGATGATCATCCATTCACGGAACCCGTAGCGCGTGAGCAACATCGGGCGGGGTCACTCGGAGGCGCGGCCCACGAAGAACCCGACGAGTCCGAAGACCGCCGCGATTCCCGCAAGGCTGCCGCCCCACGCAAGGGTGTTGCCCGCGAAGCTCGAGGCGATGCCCGAGCCTGCGCCGAAGGCCGCCGCGACCGCGATCATGCCCGCGACAGCGAGGCCGACGAACGCGGCGAGCATCAGGCCGACGCCCACGCCAGACCAGGCGCCGTCGTATGCCTCGGCCACAGTCATGCCCGTGGTCGGGATCGGCGGTGCACCGAATCCCGGCGACGCCTGAACGGCCTCGAAGAGCCCGCTGGCGCCGCTCGCCGCGTCGCCAGACTCGCTCGAGTAGACCTGGTCGATGAGCTCAGCGCCGAGCGCTGTCTCTTCGCTTTCGCGGGTGAGGTCGAGGAGACCCGAGCCAGAGCCGACCGTCTCGAGGCCGATCTCGACTGCGTCGCCGCCGCCCTTGCCTGCGCCGAAGGCCGAGATGCCCGTGCCGCCTGCGCTGTCGGCGAGCCCGAGGACGGAGTCCTCGAGGGAGCCGCCCTTTGCGGGGCTCGGTGCGTTGAAGGCCGTTCCGCCCGCGCTGTCGGCGAGGCCGATCGGGCCGCGCGACTCGTCGGAGAGCGAGACCCCGCCGTCCGACATCACGCCTGCGAGAAGGTCGACCTGCTCGACGCGGAACTTGGTCTGCCCCTCGTGGCTCACGCGCTGCAGCCGACCAGTGTCGGCGATGGCGTTGATTTCGGCGGGGGACTTGCGCAGCTTGGCGGCTGCCTCCTCGAGGGTGTAGAACGACTTGGCCATGAAAGTCTCCAGTGGTGGGCGGTTGCCCGCCTGAGTTCCGTACGCTACCCCACGGCGGCGGATGCCGCAAGGACACGGGTGCGGAGAACCCCCAACGGTACGCATCTCTCGATGGCTCGTCGACAGCAACCGACCAAGAACGGACGCACGGGCAGCGGTTCGGCGCGGCGAGGCGGAGCGCTCCCAGCAGGCCTCCCCGCGCTCGTCGAGGGTTGGTTCGCAGGCGCCGCTCGGGACCTCCCCTGGCGCCGCGCGCGGAGCGGGTACCACGCCCTCGTCAGCGAATTGATGCTGCAGCAGACGCAGGTGGCGCGGGTTCTGGAGCGGTTTGGCCCGTTCATAGAGAGGTTTCCCTCTGCGAGTGCCCTCGCGGTGGCCTCCGAGGACGCGGTTCTGGCCGCCTGGCAGGGTCTCGGGTATTACCGCCGCGCACGGCTCCTCCACGCCGCGGCGAAGGCGGTCGTCGAGCGCCACGGGGGAGAGGTGCCCGCGGGCGACCACGCCGCGCTGCTCGCGCTGCCGGGGGTCGGGAGGTACACGGCGGGGGCCATCGCGTCGATCGTTGCAGGTGCTGCCGTTCCGATCGTCGACGGGAATGTGACGCGGGTGTTCCAGCGGGTCGCTGCGCGGGAGGGAAGCGCGAGCGACCGGGAGGTCGTCGACTGGGCCTGGCGCGAGGCGGAGCGATTCGTCGAGCGCGCGGTGGATCCCGCCGCGGCGAACGAAGGGCTGATGGAGCTGGGCGCGACGGTCTGCACGCCAGCTGCGCCGAAGTGCGGGGGGTGTCCGCTCGCGGGCATGTGCCGCGCGCGGCGCGAAGGGCGCGTCGACGAGATTCCCGCGCCCAAGGCGCGCGTGGCGCGGCGCGACCTCGTGCTGGTGACCGCGCGGGTGGTGCGGGGGCGCGACCAAGCTGTGCTCCTCGAACAGCGGCCGCGCGATGGCCTGTGGGGTGGGCTTTGGCAGCCGCCCGCTGCCGAGTGCGCAGATGGACGGCAGCTGTCGCCGCGCGCGGCGGGGGAGCTGCTCATGCTCCCCGAGGCGGTCGGGCTGCGGCCCGTGGGCGAGATTCCGTTCCAGACCACGCATCGTGCTGTGGTGTTCGTGGTCTTCGAGGCGCGGGTTCGGGCGGCGGCCGCCGGGCTCGCACGCGGTGGTCGTCGCTGGGTCACGCGCGATGAGCTGGGCGAGTTCGCGCTGTCGAACGCCGCGAAGCGCGTGCTGGGGCTGTGAGCGGTCGCGCCTGAGGGTGCTCGTGTCGAGCGCGGTCGGAACCGCGGGGGCTCCCGAATCGTGTGACACGAAGATCAGGGGCGCCCGTGGACTTCAGTCCACGAACGGGGGGTGTCAGCCGGCGACTCCAGCGGCCATCATGCTCGCCAGAGGGAGCCGCCGCAGCGGCGACCGCTCAGTCACGCCGCTCGAACATCGCAGCCGCGCGCAGCAGCGTCTCCTCCGCAAACGCGGGGGCCTGCAGCTGGATGCCGACGGGCAGCCTCTTGCCGCCTTCCTCCGC
>JBIKTI010000081.1:0-8118 GCA_044348205.1 Phycisphaerales bacterium
CATGCGAGGTCATGCGAGGTCGTGCGAGGTCATGGGAAGTCCTGAGATTTCAGAAAACTGTTTCTTTGAAAGAATCTACAATCCTGCGGCTGCGAATGTCTCCCGTCCGCGCCGCGGGCGCAGACCCGATCACCACCTGCTTCACCTCCGAACACAATGCTCAACTCGAACACCACCACAGCTTCTCGCCGCATCGTTCAGTGCTCCGTCTCGGGAATGGCCCTCCTCGCCTCTGCGGTCGCGTTCGCAGGCGATGGGCAGTTCATCGCCATCCCAGGCCTCGGCGAGGCCCCTGCCGCCAACCAGAACGGCTGCTACATCAACGCCACCAACGGCTACTCCATGATCCGTCTCAGCGCAGACGGCCAGGTCGTGACGACCGTCGGCTACGAGCCGGGCTTCACGGATGGAGCCGTCGATCGCTTCGCGGTCCGCTGGACGGAGGCGGGAGGTCTCGAGCAGATCACCGACTCGCTTCTCTTCTCCGCGGGAACGATCTACGGACCGGTCGGCATCTCGTCCGATGGGTCGACCATCTGGGGTGAGAACTGGCGCTGGACCGCGAAGGGTGGCTACCAGCCGCTGTCGAGCATTCTCCCAGGCGACTTGCATGTGTTCGGCTGCACCGACGATGGCAACACCATTACCGGCGTCCGCGGCACCTACGGCATGGCCGAACTCGACTTCTTCCGTTGGACGGTCGGCGACGCGGCGCCCGAGATCCTCCCGCGCAGCGTCGAGAACCCGCAGGGCTACTTCTACTTCAACACGATCAGCGGCGATGGAAGCACCGTCGGCGGTCTGGCTGTCGGCCCCGACTACACGAGTTCGGCGGTCGTCGTCAACTCGAAGGGCGCGATCAACCTGACGCCGACTCAGACGCAGTCCAACATGGTGTGGGACTTCTCGAACGACGGCTCCGTGGCGGTTGGGCAGGCATTCATGCCTCCGTTCAGCCTGAACGCGTTCCGTTGGACCGCTGCGGGCGGCATGGAGTCGGTCGGCCCTCCCATGTCTGCTTGCCGCGCATGCAGCGCGGACGGCGCCATCATGGGCGGTGAGCGAGTCGAGTTCGGGACGCCGGGAACGACGGCGTGGATCCAGATGGACGACAAGGCGTGGGTCGATCTCAAGGACTATCTCATCGCGGAGCAAGGTCTCGGCGCCGCCATCGAAGGCTGGAAGCTTCAGACCATCCAGGACATCTCCGCAGACGGACGCACGATCGTCGGCAGCGGCATCAACCCCGAAGGCTGCGAGCAGGGCTTCCTTGTGCGCATCGACCTCCCCGCCACGAACGACATCGCAGACATGAACGGCGATGGGTTCGTGAACTCGCAGGACCTCGCCATCCTGCTCTCCGCGTGGGGCAGTTCGGGCGGCGCGGCCGACATGAACCAGGACGGCGCCGTGAACTCGGCCGACCTCGCGATCATGCTCAGCCGCTGGAACTCGTGACTCCCGCAGCACACTGAACCATCCTCCCCACGCGCTCCGATCGCTGATTTGCACGACGGAGCGCGTGGCGTTTTTGCGCGTGGTCTGCGCGTGACTTCCTCGCGTCTCCGCGCATGGCATCTCGCCCAAGGCCTCGCGCCCGATGCGTTCACGGCACCCAGCGCTCACTGCGCGAGGCGAATCCAGACCTCGTTGCGGACGAGCGGCAGCGGGTACTCGACCATCAGCCTGAAGCGCAGGAAATCATCCGGATCATGGCCGAGCATCTCGAAGGCTCGGAGCGCAAGCGGCACCGCGAAGTCGTCGCCAGGCTTTCCCCGTTTCCGGTATCCCATGCCCATCGGGATGAGGTCGTCGCCTTGGTCCACGAGCCCGCGGCCCGTGGGGTCGGGCCCGTGCAACTCAGGCTGCACCATCGGAGTGGAGTCGATCGAGAAGATCGACTGCGGCGAGACATCGCCGAAGGTCGCACGATGGACCAGCACTTCGCGAAGCAGCACCCGAGTCGCTCGCGCCACGGCGAAGGTAGTCGCCGTCCACTGCTCTTTCTCGGTCGCACGGGGAGGCGTGAAGCCAATGTTCACGAATCCGAGGGCGAAATCCATCGGTTCGTCGAGCGGCGGCATGTGCGAGTCAAGCACCAGCGAATGCACGCGGCCGAGCTTCTCGAGGCGAACCCGCGACGCGACCTCCGAGCAGAACTCGCTGACCAGCGCGATGGCGGGGTCGTCCTGGACCGGCTCGCCGGAGAGTGTCACGCGGTCGAAGCCCGTGTTCGTGTCGTCACGGCCGCGGAACGAGAGAATCGTCTGTGGATGCCCGACGCGCAGGCGACGAAGCCCGGTCGTGCTCATCACCATCGCCTGATCAGCCTTGCCGCCGTTCTTGCCCGGCATGAGGATGTTGATGCACGCCTGGGTCTCGCAGCACAACCCCTGCGCGAACAGGAACGCGTTGTAGGCGCCGCGTCGCGCCGCACGAAGCTTCGCATCCGAGACCTTCGGCGCGGCGACCCGGCCCGCGGCCGCGCCACGCAGCGACTCCGTGCCCGAGATCGCGGTGATGAGCGCGGTCCGGTCGCCGGGGAAGTCGGCGATGGCGGCGTCGAGTTCGGCGATCGCCTTCTGGGCCTGCGCGACGAGGCGCTTGCCCGCGCCGCGCTTCTCGCACTTCGCGACGATCTGCCCAAGCGCCTCAGCGGCCGGAAGCTCGCGCAGCGACGACCTCGCATCGCTCATCCGCACCGCCCGCGCGACGCGGCTCGCGATCGACTTGTCGAGACCCAGCTGCTCGCGCAGGTCGCTCATGCGAGGCTGCTCGAGCCCGATCGACGCGAAGACCCGTCCGAGGCCCGTCCGGACGACCTCCGCACAGGAAAGCACGCGCTGCAGTGGCTGGGATCTCACTTCCGCAATATAGCGGGGTATCCTGACCTCGACGGCGGCGAGGCCGCCTGTCGAGATTGATCAGCTCATCGTTGGGAGAACGACTATGAAAGACCCGCGAATCCTTGCCGTCACGGCGATCGGCGTCCTGCTTGCACTCGCGTTCCTCGCCCGCATCGAGCCGGCGGCCGCCACGGCGGCGCTGACGCCGATCGCCTCCACCGCCACGCCTCCCGCCGGGCTTTCGGTCGACGCGAAGGACGCGCCCTTCAACAAGGGCTTCGACTTCCGCTTCCGATCCGACACATCTTCGACCACGGTGACGATCGACCCGCTCGGCACGCGCCACAGCGATTCAGGATCGCTTTCGTCGAAGGCGGGTTCGATCTCGCTGTCGGCGAAGTACAACCAGAACGATCGCACGGTCGTGATCACCGCCAAGCGCGGCGGCGTCTCGATCGGCGAGTATTCGTGGCGCGTCGAGGCAGTCCTGCGCTGAGTGCGCTTCCGAGCGGCGCTCCCGCGCGTTAGAGTGCGCTCCATGCAGCGCCGCGACTTCATCGCATCGACCGTGACAGCAGCCGCCTCGATTCCGCTCGCGGCGGGCCTCGCGCACGCGTCGCAAGGCGCGCCCGCGCAGGCGACCACGCCGACGATCGCGCCGACCAAGCGCAACGGCCGCATCAAGCACTCCGTGTCCGCGTGGTGCTTCGGCATGCCGCTCGACCAGCTGTGCCAGAACTGCTCGGCGATGGGCATCGAGGCGATCGACCTCCTCAACCCTGACCAGTGGGAAACGCCGCGCAAGTTCGGCATGGTGTGCTCGCTCGGCAACGGCCCGACCTCGATCTCGGACGGCATGAACCGCGCCGAGAACCACGATCGCGTGTTCGCCGAGTGCGAGAAGCTGCTGCCGCTCGCGGCGAAGCACGGCGTGCCGAACCTCATGCTCTTCTCGGGCAACCGCAAGGGCATGCCCGACGATGTCGGCCTCGAGAACTGTGCGATCGGGCTGAAGCGCGTGATGCCGCTCGCCGAGAAGCACGGCGTCACGATCCTGATGGAACTGCTGAATTCGCGCGTCGACCACGGCGACTACATGTGCGACCGGACGCCGTGGGGCGTCGAGCTCGTGAAGGCGGTCGGCAGCGATCGCTTCCGCCTGCTCTACGACATCTACCACATGCAGATCATGGAAGGCGATGTGATCCGCACGATCCGCGACAACCACCAGTACTTCGGCCACTACCACACGGCGGGCAACCCTGGCCGCAACGAGATCGACGCATCGCAGGAGCTGAACTATCGCCCGATCGTCGAGGCGATCGTCGCGACCGGCTTCAAGGGCTACCTCGCGCAGGAGTTCATCCCGCGGCGCGACCCGATGACGAGCCTGCGCGAGTCGATCGACATCTGCGATGTCTGAGCGCGCGTTGCTTCCCTTGCTTGCCGCGCTCGCGCTGGCGGCGATGCTTGCCGGCTGCAGCGCGGCGCCCACTCGCGAAGCCGCCACGCCGCGGCGCGCCCCGAACATCGTGCTCGTCTTCGCAGACGACCTCGGCTACGGCGAACTCGGCTGCTACGGGCAGCGGAGGATCGCGACGCCGAACATCGACCGCCTCGCGCGCGAAGGCGCGCGGTTCACGCAGTTCTACAGCGCAGCGCCCGTGTGCGCGCCGTCGCGCTCGGCGCTTCTGACGGGCCAGCATCTCGGCCACACGCCGATCCGCGACAACTCCGAAGTCCAGCCCGAGGGCCAGGGCCCGCTGCCTGCGGCGACACGCACGATCGCGCACGATCTCAAGGCCGCCGGCTACGCCACCGCGTGCATCGGCAAGTGGGGACTCGGCTTCGTCGGTTCATCGGGTGACCCGAACGCGATGGGCTTTGACCTCTTCTACGGCTACAACTGCCAGCGACAGGCGCACAACTTCTATCCGACGCACCTCTGGCACAACACGGAACGCGTCGTGCTGCAGGGCAACGACCCGAAATCCCGCGCAGAAACCGCGTACGCGCCCGACTTCATGCTCGCCATGGCGCGGTCGTTCGTCGAACGAAACGCGTCGAGGCCGTTCTTCCTGATGTACGCCTCGCCGCTGCCGCATCTCGCGCTGCAGCCGACGCGCGAAGACCTCAAGCCCTACGACCTCAAGTTCGACGAGAAGCCGTATGTGGGCGGCAAGGGCTATCTCCCGCATCTGACGCCGCGAGCGGCCTATGCAGCGATGATCTCGCGGCTTGACGCAGAGGTCGGCGCGATCCGCGCGGCGCTCGAGAGGGCGGGCGTCGCCGACGACACCATCATCATCGTCACGAGCGACAACGGCGCGACCCACGATGTCGGCGGCGTCGACACGGTGTTCTTCGATTCGACCGCCGGCCTGCGCGGACGCAAGGGATCGGTGTGGGAAGGCGGCGTGCGCGTGCCGTGCATCGCGTGGTGGCCGCACCGCATCGCGGCAGGCGCCACGATCGATGATCCAGCGTGGACGGTCGACCTGCGCGCGACCTTCGGCGCGCTCGCCGACGCGCCGACGCCACCAAGCGACGGCCGCGACCTCGCGGGGCTTCTCCTCGACGGCGACCAGCTGCCGACGCGCGCGCTGTACTGGCCGTTCCCGGGCTACGGCGGACAGGAAGCCGTGCGCGAGGGCGACTGGAAGATCGTGCGAACGGGGCTGCGCCAACGGAAGACCGCTGCGGCCGACCTCGAAGGCTGGCAGCTCTTCGACCTCGCGCGCGATCCGAACGAGACCACCGATGTCGCGGCAACGCATCCCGATATCGTCGCGCGCCTCGCAGGCATCGCGAGCAACTCCTACGAACCAAGCGCGCGCTTCCCGCTGCGGTGACGAGAGCGCCTCGTCGGCGGGTTTGGGAGTTTCTCACGGAGGCACGGAGGCACGGAGACCACGTCTTGCATTCGAGACGCGCCATGCGAGAGAAGGACGGAGCATTGCGCTCTTTCCTTTCTCTCTCTTTTCTCTTCTGAGGGGCCTATCCGTACAAAACCGTGCGATGAAGCCTGCCCTCCGTGCCTCCGTGCCTCCGTGAGAAACCCCAGCTCAGAATCGGAGTCCAACCAAGGATGCAGCAGCGAGCGCTAGCGCCAATGCTCCGCGACCCACGGCGTCTTGTGCACATGGCGCGTGATCTTCTTGGTGATGCCTTGGATCGCGTCAGGTGGATTCGGATGGCCGTGGAAGACGACGACGCGGCAATCCTGCGGAATCCGCGGCGGAATCCACCAGTTCATCGGGAACTTCGCCATGCAGCCGTACTTGAAGCTCACGCACCACTCGCGCGGCCAGTACGAAAGCTTGCCAGCGCGATGCAGTTCGCGGGAGATGTACTCCTGCTCGTTGCGCACTTCGCGGCGGATCTCGGCGTGCTCCTTCATGAACTTCGCGAGAAGCTCTGGGTGCGCGCCCGCCTCGAAGCGGTAGACCGACGAGTTGCCCGTCGGCCGCCACGGACGCGCCCAGTCCTTGATGATGAGGAACTCGCCCGGATGCGAGAAGAGGCAGTCGATGTTGCCGACGATGACGATGTCGATGTCGAGAAAGAGCGTCGGGCCCTGAAGGTCAAAGAGCGGATCGCGGAAGGTCGAGATCTTGCGCCAGCCGCGCTCGGGGCCGCCCGGATCGTCGAAGTCGGGCAGCGGGCGCGCGTCGATCCCCGCGTCGAGGCCCGACGCGTCGTCTGTCATGCACACGAAGCGATGCGGGATCGTGATGTTCCGCTTCACCATAGAAGCGAGGCGGTTCACATATTCGGGGCCGTACTTGGTGCCCCACTTCATGCAGATGATGTTGGCCATGCTTGCGCCCGCCTTGGTTCACGCCGCGCGTCTCGCGGTGCGGCGCACTGTAGCGCGCGCGGTCAGGCCCCGCCCGATGCGAGGAGCCGCGCGACATGGCGCGGATCGTGCTCGGCGGCGAGCGCGTCGGACGCCTCGGCCGCACGCGCTGCGTGGTGGTCCCAGCGCGAAAGCACCGCATCTACCGCCTGCGCGAGCGCGTCGGGCGTGCGATCGCGGATCGCGACCCCCGCGCCGAAGCGCGTGACGACATCGCCCGCCCATGTGCCAGCCGTCGCCACGCAGGGCGCGCCGTGGAGGAGCGCGTCGAGCACGACGCCGCTCACGCCGTCGGCGAACCTGGCCCGCTCATAGGGCGCAAGCACGAGCGAACCGACGAAGCGCGCCGCGTACTCGTCGCGGTCGGGCGCCTTCGGGTCTGCGACAAGCCCGCGGTAGCCCGCCGCAAGCAGCCGCGCCACCACCGCGTCCTCGCGCGAACCGTGGTGGTCGACATGCTTCGGCGACACCTGCACGAGGAGCGGCGTGTCGCGCCCCTCGCGCGCGTATCGCTCGGCGAGGCCGGCGACGAGATCGAGCCCTTTGTTGATGCGCGCGGCGCCCGCCATGAGAAGGTGGCGGAACGGCGCGCGCATCGGAGTGCTCGCGGTGCGGGTCGCGGGATACGCGACCTGCACGACCCGCGCGCAGCCCGCGTCCGCGAGCATGTCGCGCACGCCGCGCGTCGGCGCGACGAAGAGCGCGTGGCGCCGCGTGCGCGCGGCCAATCCGAGCGCAAGCCGTGCCTGTGGCTTCGACAGCGGCCAGTGCACGAAGAGCGAGAGCCGCGAGAGCCCGTCGCGGCCCGCGAAGGAAAGCCAATCCGCCGCGAGTGCGTGCGAGGCGTTGGCGGTGAGAACGAGGGTGCGCGTTCCCGCGCGCAGCGAGGCTCCGATCGCGGCGAGTTCCGCGAGCGTCCCGGCGGCGGGCGGCGCTGCCTCCACAGGCACGGTTCCGCCAAGCGTCGCGAGAAACCCGCGTGCGCGCGGGTCCGCCACCACGCGGATCTCGGAGAAGACGCCATCCGCGCGCGCGGCGACCGCGCGCACGAACTCCGCGTAGTGCCCGCTCGGCCCGCGAAGCTTCGGCTCGACGATCGTGAGTGGCGACTGTGTGATCGCTGCGTGCACGCGCGGGAGGATACAGTGCCCGACCTGTGACCATTCGCCGCACGCCCCATGATTTCCGCGTCGAGGAGCGTCAGACGCCTGAGTTCCACGCGTCGATCGTCGCGGAACCGCTTCCATCGCACCCGTTCGCGGCCTACACCCTCGAGAAGATCTCGCTGGCGACGCCCGACGCCCTCGCCTTCATCGCGAGCACGCTGAAGCTGCCGCGCGAGTCGATCGCAGCCGCGGGCCTCAAGGACCGTCACGCCATCACCACGCAGGTCATCACGATCGACACGGCCGC
>JBIKTI010000082.1:0-8111 GCA_044348205.1 Phycisphaerales bacterium
GCGGTGCGTCGCTTGCGCGCGGCTATCGCGGCCAACCCGAGACGACGGCGGCGCGCTTCATCGAGCATCCGACGCTCGGCCGCGTCTACCGCACGGGCGACCTCGTCCACCGCGATTCCCGCGGCGAGTTCCACTACCACGGCCGCATCGACGCGCAGGTGAAGCTGCGCGGCTACCGCATAGAGCTTGGTGCGGTCGAGGCCGCGCTTGCGGCGCAGGATGGCGTGCTCGAGGTGGCCTGCACGGTCGAGGGCGAGGGCGCGCGACGAAGGCTTGTGGCGCATGTGGTGCCGAGCGCCGGGCGCGAGATCGACGGAGACGCGCTGCGCGCCGCGCTCGCGCAGGAGCTGCCGCCCTACATGGTTCCCGCTGCGATCGCAGCGATTCCGCGCGTGCCGCGAACGATCGGCGGCAAGATCGACCGTCGCGCGCTGCCCGAGATCGATGCGCGGAGCGAACCCATCCTCGCCGCCCCGCAGGCGCAGCCCTCGACCGAGACGGAGCTGCATGTGGCACGCGCCTTCGCGGCTGCGCTTGGGAGAGACGGCGTCGTCTCGATCGATGCGGATCTCTTCGACGACCTCGGATTCGACTCGCTGACCATCGCGATCGCGATCTCGCGCCTGCGCGCTGCCCACGCTGCGTCCGCTGCGACCGTGCGCACGGCCTACGAGCACCGCACGGTGCGCACGCTCGCCGCCGCGCTCGACGCAGTGCGCATCTCCCCGCCCAGCGACTCGACCGAGTCCGGCCCGCTGCCCGCGCCCACGGGCACCTCGCGGCCGTTGCTGGTGACGGCGCTGCAGGCCGCGTTCCTCGTGGTGGTCCTCTTCGTCGCGTCGCAGTTCCTGTGGATTCCCTCGGCCGCCGACACGCTTGATCGCGCCCTCGACGGCGGCGGCGCGCGCGGCGCGATCCTCATTGTCGCGCTCGCAGGGTTCCTCGCGGTGGCGTATCCGATCGCGAGCATCGCCTTCGGCGTCGCAGCGAAGTGGATCGTCCTCGGACGGGTGAGACCCGGCCGCATCCGCGCCTGGAGCTTCGCGCACCTGCGGCAGTGGATCGCGGTGCGCTGCGTCGCGCCGATCCCGTGGGAGATCCTCGAGATCCTCGACCTCGCGCCGATGGTGCTCAGGCTTCTCGGGGCGAAGGTCGGCCGCGGCGTCCACATCCATCGCGGCGCCCGCTTCAACGACGGCGGGTGGGACCTCATCACGCTCGAGGACGGCGCGACCGTCGGGCAGGACGCATGCCTTCGCGCCGTCGAGCTCGAGGCGGGAACGCTCGTGTTCGGTCGCGTGACCGTGCGGAGGAATGCCACGCTCGAGACGCGCGCGGGCATGTCGGCAGGCTCGGAGCTCGGCGAAGGCAGCATCCTGCGCGCGCTCTCGAACCTCGGGCGCGGAGAGGCGCACGAACGCGCGATCCTCGACGGCGTTCCTGCACGGCGCATCGCGCGCGCGCCCGAGCCGCCCGTGGCAGCGGCCCCGCCGCGCCCTGCGCTGCGCCTTCTGGTGGCCCTCGCGCTCCTCGCGCTCCTCACCTCTGTGCTGCTCACGCCGTGGACAGCCGCGCTCTGGCTGTTCGGCGTCACGAACGGCGGGCTCGACCTCGCGCCCGTCAACCTCGCCCGCCTTGCTGGCGCCACGGTCGCAGCCGCAGCGTGCACAGTGCTCATGCAGGCGCTGCTGGTGCGCGCGCTCGGGCCAGCGCCGCGCGGGGCGTTCTCGCTGCACGGCATCGCCGCGCTGCGCCTGTCGCTCCAATCGATGCTCGTCGAGGGTGCGGGAAAGTGGCTCTCTGGCACCATCATGTGGCCGATGTGGCTCAACCTCGCGGGCGCGCGCATCGGCAAGGGCTGCGAGATCTCGACCATCACGGATGTCGTGCCGTCGACCGTCGCGATCGGCGAGGAGACCTTCTTCGCGGACGGGATCTACCTCGGCGGGCCAGCGCTCCATGCCGGGACGGCCACCATCGAGCCGATCGTCCTCGGGCGGTCCTGCTTCGTCGGCAACCACGCAGTGCTTCCCTCTGGCTCGCGGCTCGCGCCCGAGACGCTCGTGGGCATCTCGACGCGCGGAAGCGGGCTTCCCGACGAGGCTGGCGCGTCGTGGTTCGGCCACCCCGTGTTCCGCCTGCCGCGGCGCGAGGTCGTCGACGCACCGCGCGAACTCACGCACGACCCGCCGCTTGTTCGGCGCATCAACCGCTGGGCGTGGGAGCTCGCGCGCTTCGCGCTGCCGCTCGGCCCGATCGTCGTGGCGCTTGTCTGGTTCCGCTCGATGGAGGCAGCGAGCGCAGCGCAGGCGCCCGCCCTCTTCCGCCTCGTCACGCTTCCGCTCGGTGTCCTCGCAGCGCTCGCCTCGCTCGCGGCAGCCGTCCTCGCGATGAAGTGGATCCTCGTCGGGCGCGTGAAGCCGGGCACGCATCCACTCTGGAGCTGCTGGTGCAGCCGCTGGGACTATCTCTATGTCGCGTGGGGGATGTGGGCCGCGCGGCCGCTCGCGGCGCTCGAGGGCACGCTCCTCCTTGTCCTCTATCTGCGCGCGATGGGTTCGCGGATCGGGAAGCGCGCCCTCCTCGGCGCGGGCTTCTCGCATGTGGTCGACCCCGACATGCTGCGCTTCGGCGACGATGTCACCGTGCAGGCGCTCTTTCAGGCGCACACCTTCGAGGACCGCGTGCTCAAGATCGACCATGTCCACATCCGCGACGGCGCGACGGTGGGCGCGAACACTGTGGTCCTCTATGGCGCGGACATCGGGCCGCGCGCGATCGTCGAGCCGCACTCCGTTGTGATGAAGCGCGAGCTGCTCCTTCCCCGCACGCGCTACGAAGGCGTGCCCACCGAGCCCGTCGGCGCGCTCACGCCCGCCCGCTGAACGCGCTGCCACGCAGCCGCAGGCTGTTCGCGACCACGCTCACGCTCGAGAGCGCCATCGCGGCGCTCGCGGCGATCGGCGGAAGCATCCAGCCCGTCCACGGGTAGAGCGCGCCCGCCGCGAGCGGAATGAGGACGAGGTTGTAGCCGAACGCCCACGCGAGGTTCTGGCGGATCACGCGCAGCGTCGCGCGAGAAAGCGCGATCACCTCTGGCACGCGCCGCAGGTCGTCGGAGACAAGCAGGATGTCAGCGCTCGTCTTCGCGAAGTCGGTGCCGCTCGCCATCGCGATCCCGGGCCGCGCCGCCGCGAGCGCCGCTGCGTCATTGAGGCCATCGCCGACGAACGCCACGCCACGCGGCTCCTCGACGAGCCGCGCGACGAGCTCGGCCTTGCCCGCAGGCGTCATCGAGGCGCGCACGGAGGCGGCATCGATGCCAAGCGCCTCCGCCACCGCTGCGGCCGGGCGCTCCGCGTCGCCCGTCACGAGCAACGGCTCGACACCAAGCGCGCGCAGCGCCTCGATCGCCTCTCGCGCATCGGCACGCACGCGGTCCTCGAGCGCGATCGAGCCGACGAACGCGCCGTCGGCCGCGACGAAGACGCGCGTGGCGTTCGATTCCGCTGCGTGCGGGCCCACAGCCACGCCGCACTCGCGCATCCACGCCGCGTTTCCCACCTCGACAGAGTGCGACAGCACGGTCGCATGCACGCCCTTCCCCGCGAACGCGGTGAACGACGACGGCTCCTCGACATGGATGCCGCGCGCGCGCGCCGCGTCGACGATGCCGCGCGCGACGGCGTGCTCGCTGCGGACCTCGGCGGCGGCCGCGAGCCCGAGCAACGCCTCCTCGCTCCATCCATGCGCGGGAGCGACGGCGGTCACCGCGGGGCGCCCTTCCGTGAGCGTGCCCGTCTTGTCGAAGGCGACGCGCCCGACCCGCGCGAGGAGCTCGAATGCGTTCGCGCGTCGGAAGAGGACGCCGAGCGCGGCGGCGCGCCCCGACGCGACCATGATCGCCACGGGCGTCGCGAGGCCGAGCGCGCACGGGCACGCGACCACGAGGACGCTGACGAGCGCCTCGACGGCGCGCGCGTGGCGAATCTCGGCGGGCGCGAGCAGAAGCCACGCAGCGAACGCACCGAGCGCGACCACGAGCACGATCGGCACGAACACCGCCGCGACGCGGTCCGCCGTGCGCGCGATCGACGCCTTCGTCGACTGCGCCTCGTCGACGAGCCCTGCGATCCGCGCGAGCATCGTCTCGTCGGCGCCGCAGCCCGCCTCGACCTCGAGCGCACCGACCGTGTTCAAGGACCCAGCGAAGACGCGGTCGCCCTCGCGGCGCAGTCGCGGCATCGGCTCGCCCGTCAGGAGCGACTCGTCGACCTCGCTTTCGCCGCGCGCCACGGCGCCGTCGATCGGAATGCGCTCGCCCGGCCGCACCACGACATGCATGCCCGCCGCGATCTCGGCCGCGGCGATCTCCCGCTCGACGCCGTCGACGCGGATGCGCGCCATGGGCACAGCCGCCGTCGAGAGCGCACGCAGCGCCGCGCCCGCACGCGCCGTGGCGCGCGCCTCGAGGAATCGGCCGATGAGCACGAACACGAGAATGACGGCCGCGGCCTCGAAGGTGAGCGCGTGGCCCGCGTGGCCCGCGTGGCCCGCGAACAGCGCCCACGCGCTCGACGCGAACGCCACGCTCGTCCCGAGCGAGACGAGCGTGTTCATGTCGGCGTCGAGGGTCTTCAGCCGCGCGAGCGCGGCCGCGTGGATCGGCCAGCCGCACCAGAGATAGACGGGCGTCGCGAGCGCCAGCTGCACCCACGGCATCGCGGGGCCATCGAGCACGGGAATCGCGCCGTGCGACATGGCGACCACGACGAGCGGAAGCGAAAGCGCTGCGCCGACCACGACGCGCAGTCGGAGCAGGCGTCCGTCGGACTCCTCGCGCGCCGCGCGCACAGCGGGGTCGCGCGCGATGTCGAGCGTGAAGCCAGCGCGCTCGACGGCCCTCGCGATGCCCGCGAGGTCGACAGCGCGGGCATCGAAGGAGATGCGCGCGCGCTTCGTCGCGAACGACACGCTCGCGTCCCGCACGCCCGAGACCGCGCGCGCGGCGCGCTCGACCTTCGAGGCGCACGCGGCGCAGTGCATGCGGTCGACCGGCAGCACCCGCACGGTGGCGCCGTCGTCCGCCGCAGCCTTCGCCGCCTCCGCCATCGCGCTCAGCCGCCGATCTTCCCGACATGCTGCTCGAGCCGTGCCTTCACGGCTGCGCGCGGCATGAAGCCCGTCCACGAGTCGATCACTTCGCCGTCCTTCATGAGGAAGAGCGCGGGGATGCCGCGCACGCCGAACGCAGCGGCGACCTCGCCCTCCGCATCGACATCGCAGAACGCCACGCGCACCTTGCCCTCGAGCTCGGGCGCCAGCGCAGCGAGCTCGGGCTTGAGCATGCGGCACGGCGGGCACCACGACGCCCAGAAGTCGACGAGGACGGGAACGGACGACTGCGCGACTTCCTTGTCGAAGTTCGCGCTGGTGGCGTTGAAGGTGTTGGCGGCGTCGGACATGGGACCTCGCTTCTGGTGGATGTCTGGGATCGAGGCCGCACGGTACGCGCGCGGCAGGGGTCGTGCCGCCTGAGAGGCCGCGAGCGTGGAGACGCGTTCCCAATCGGGGCGTCCGAGAAGCGCCTCTCGCGAGGCAGGGCTGCGCAAATCCTCCCTCCAGAGCCGCTTGCGCGCCTGAAGGCGCACGGTACACTCTCCGATCTTTCGCCAACTCTCCTCGCCCTCGGTCGCCGCGCGCTGCGGGACACTCGGGCTGGGAATTCGCCGGGCAGCCAAGCCGGGCAACAGGAAGGACAGGTCGAGCATGAAGAAGGACACTCACCCGAAGTACTACCCCGAGTGCAAGGTCACCTTCCGCGGGGAAGTCGTCATGACCGTCGGGGCCACCGTGCCCGAGATGAATGTCGAAATCTGGTCGGGCTCGCATCCCTTCTTCACGGGCCAGAAGACCTTCGTCGACACCCTCGGCCGCGTCGAGCGCTTCCAGAAGAAGTTCGCGGGCAACTACTTCGACAAGAACAAGAAGAAGTAAGCCGAGCGAACGATCTCATCGATCGATCTCATCAGGCGGCCGTCGCAAGCGACGGCCGCTTGTCTTTTTCCTCCCCGCCGACCCTTGCAAGCGGCGGAAGCGGTGCCAGGCGCGTGCCAGGCACCGATTCGAGACGAGTATCCTGCGACCGCGCCCGAGCACTTCCGCGAGAACCTCATGGCAACCATCCTCACCGCCCTCCTCAGCGTCCTCTTCCTCCCGATCACGCTGCTCGGGTCCTGGCTCGTGGTGTCGCCACAGCAGGAGATCGTCCTCCTGCGATGGGGTAGGTTCTCGAGGTTGATGCAGCAGCCAGGCCTCTACTGGGCTGTGCTGTGGGGCCGCCGCGCGATCCGCATCTCGACCAAGCAGCAGGCGATCGAGGTGCACCGCACCGTGGTCGCGGACGGAAACGGCAACCCGATCGTCGTTGCTGCTGTGGTCACCTTCCGGTTCGTCGACACGAGACGCGCCGCCCTCGATGTCGAGGACGCGCCGACCTTCGTGCGCACCCAGGCCATGGCCGTCCTGAAGCAGGTTGCGTCGCGATACCCCTACGAGTCCGCGACCCACGAGACGAGCCTGAAGAGCGAGACGGTCGGGATCGCGCGGGAGATGCGCGATCTGCTCCAGTCGAAGGTCGGGGTCGCTGGCGCGGAGGTCGTCTCGTTTGAACTCAGCGACCTGAGCTACGCGCCCGAGATCGCGCGCGCCATGCTCGTCCGACAGCAGGCGCAGGCGCTCGTCGACGCGAGGAAGGTCATCGTGGACGGCGCGGTTCAGATCGTCCACCACGCGATCGAGCTTCTCGGGGAGAAGGGCCACACGCTGCAGCCCAGCGAGAAGGCGCGGCTCGTCTCGAACCTCCTGGTCGTGATCTGCGGCGAGGCGCATGTGCAGCCGACGGTCTCGATGCAGTCGGGCGATCTTCGCGACCCGACCGACGACGACAAGACGCGCGCCCTGCTCGAGACGATCGCGAAGAACACGACCCCGCACGCGAGTTGACCGCGCCGGCCGATTCTGTCATTCTTACGCTGGCACTCCGCACTTCATCCAAAAAAGGGCACTGCATGAGCCAGTGGTATGTCGTCCGTGACAATCAGCCCGTCGGCCCGCTCGGGAAACTCGAGATCCTGCACGGGGTGCAGACGGGCGAGTTCAACAGGAGCACCCTCGTCTGCCGCGTCGGCGCAAGCGAGTGGTCGCCGCTCGGAGACGACGAGCTTCTCCGTGCGCCATCGGCGCCCCCGCCGCCTCCCGCCGCGCGTCGCCCCGCGAGCGGCGCGCAGTCCTGGGATGTGGTGGCGACGGCGCGAAATCACAGGTTCATGCTGTTCTGCTTCGTCGGCATGCTCGGTTCCCTGCTTGCGATCGCCGTCATGACCATCATGGGAAGCGAATCCGCATGGGTGTTCTCGATCCCCTACTGGGCGTGCGTCATCGCGGCCATCGTGTTCGCGTGCCTGACCCTCTCCGCGATGCGGGTGCATGTGGCGCTCATCGTCCTCGCCGCGATCTTCCTGCTCGCGCCCTGCATCGGCCTCGTCACAGTGCTTGTGGTCTCGCAGGTCGTGCAGCACAGGCTCCGCAGCGCAGGGCTCAAGGTGGGCTTCCTCGGCGTCAGCAGCGATTCGCTGAAGGCACGGGGCTACCACACCAGCGTCTGACAGGATCGGTGCCTGGCACCTCACGGCACGCGCCAGGCACCAGTCGTACCATGTCGCGCCCGTGTCCCTCTCCCCCGCAGCATCGCTTGTGATCGAAGCGCTTCTCCCCGAGAACCTGCGCCGCATCCTGGCCGCACAGGCCGCCGAGGACGATGGCGTCGCCGCGCAGCTCGAGGATGTCGCCGTCGCGGCCGACCACCGCAAGTCGACCGCCCTCTCGCGCCGCCGCGCCGTGCTCGCCCGCACGCTCGAGCCCGCGCGCGAGCTCTCCAGCGCCGCCAGCGAGCTCGCCGGCCTCGATGGACTCATCGCCTCAGGCGACGCCGAGATGGCCGCGATGGCGAAGGCCGAGCGCCCCGCCCTCGACGCGCGCTGCCGTGAACTCGCCCAGCGGATCATCAAGGCCCTGGTCACCGGCGAGGAAGCGGGCATCGCAAGCTTCGT
>JBIKTI010000004.1:0-23224 GCA_044348205.1 Phycisphaerales bacterium
CGAACGCAGCACGCCACCGGAGGCCGAAACCATGAGTGCCCGTCAGACGGAGTCCGAACGAAGTGAGGACGGAGTCTGCGGAACGGATGGTGTCAGCCGTCGACTCCGACACCAACGGTTCCGCAGACTCACGTCTGCGGGCACTCATGGTTTGAGCGGTCGCGGCTGCGGCCGCTCCCTTTGGCGGGACCGAAATCTGGGGTGCCCGCATGCTTCAGCATGCGGAACAGGTGACGCCAGCCGTCGACTCCGTCGGACATGATCCGCGCCAAGACAAGCAAAGGCGGGCGCCCGATTCACGGCACGCCGTACATCGCCAGCGCCGAGTTGCGGTAGCGCGCGTCCTCGCTCACCTCGCGTACGACGAGCGGCGCAAGCCACGCGGGCATCTCGAAGCGCTCCGCGGCATCCGACAGCTCGACCTCCGCCATCACGAGCGGGGCATCGCCCGCACGCAGGTCGCGGAAGAGATCGACCTCCCACACGAGACCACGCTCGCGCACGCGGTGGCGCGACTTCGCAAGCCGCCGCCCTTTCGTGTGCGGCCAGGCCGCATCGAACTCCGCGCGCGTGATCTCGCGCTCCGTCTCCTCGCGCACCACGCCCGCGCCACGCTTCACCGTGTGGAAGAAACGCTCCGCGCCCGAAGGCTCGACGACTCTTCGCAAGCGCCCTTCCGGAAACCCAAGCCGCGCAAGCTCGGCCTCGCTCGCTGCCTCGGGCGCGAGATATCCCTGCTCGATCTCCCACACCTCGACGCTTGCATCGCTCGGAATCACGGGCATCGCGCGCAGCACCCACACGCGCTCGATCTCATGCGCACTCTTGCCGCCATCCTTCGCGCTCACAGCGCGCCCCCCGGCATTCCCCACTGTGCGACGAGGTTCGCGAGCGCGTGCTTCAGGTTCACATTCGCGCGGATCTCGCGCTCGAGGTCGGCGATCAGCGCCACGCGCGCGGCCGCGCACGCAACGCCCGCCGCATCACCCTCGCGCGCGGCGTCCGCAAGCTGCGCGCGCAGGCGCCACGCCAGCGTGAGCATGGCGCAGCGCATGCCGAGCCTGTTCGCGGCTTCCTTCGACGCCTTCGGGTTCTCCTTCACGACGCGCTCCGCGAAGTCGTTCACGAGTTCCGCAAGCCGATCCGCAAGCGTCGCGTCGAACGCACCGCGCTCGAGCCTCTCGAAGCGCGGCAGCAGTTCCTCGCTCCACGCGCGCAATTCCTGCTTGTGCGCAAGCTGCGCGGTGCCCGGCGAGCCATCGCTGAACCCCGAGAGCCACGCGCGATCCTCGTCGGGCACCGCGAAGCGGTCAAACCACGCGCGCATCCCGTCGCCATCGAGCGCGCGGAACGCGACGCGCTGGCAGCGGCTTCGGATCGTCGGAAGCAGCCGCTCCTCCTGCGTGGTCACGAGGAAGATGTAGGTTCCCGGCGGCGGCTCCTCCAGCGTCTTCAGGAGCGCATTCTGCCCGTAGAGGTCGAGGAGCTCCGCCTCGTCGACGATGAAGACCTTGTGGTGCCCGAAGTAGGCGGTGCGCCACACTGGCGACTCGAAGCTCTTGCCGTCTCCGACCGTTCCGCCGATCATCAGTTCACGAAGGAGGTCGAGCGGAATGTTCGTCTGCTTGCGGTCGCGCAGCTCCTTGATCGAGCTGTCGTCGGCGCGCTCCTTCGAGATCACATGGAGGTCGGGGTGCGACGACGCGTCGATGAGCTCTGCAACCCGCGAATCGCGCGGCGCCTTGAACGACGCCACATGCGCGTCGGTCGCGTCGGGGTCGAGGAGAAGCCGCGCGCACTCGAGCGCCGCGGTGCACTTGCCGACCCCCTGTGGCCCATGCAGGATCCACGCGTGGTGCATGTGGCCCGAGCGCATCGCGTGCACGAGCTGCGCCGTGGCGCCCCCCTGCCCGAAGAGCACGGGGCCCTCGTGGTGAACAGGCCGCGCGCGCGCCTCGGGCGGCGCCTCGCCCGCGCGAGCGCGCGGCGCCCGCGCGGGTGCCTTCGCAGAAGCAGACGATGCGGCGCGCTTGGCCATTGGGCGCATCCTACGCGGGGACGCGGAACGCTCCGCTCAGAACTCAGGCACCTCGACGAGGCGGCAGGCCTGCGGGCGCGAGGAGCCCTTTTGGTTGCGCGGGTCGGCGAGGATGAGCACGGGCTCGCCGTTCGTGAGGTGCGCGGGGAACCGACGCATCAGGTCCTCGACCTCGGGCGCGAAGAGCGTCGAGCGCGCGTCGTAGGCGCGCCTGTCGAAGTTGCCCACCGTGACGATGCTCGTCTCGCGGTCCTCGTCGTGGTGGAACCACGCCTCGTGGCCCTTCGCGCGGAGTTCCGCGCAGTAGCGCTCCGCAGCGCGGCGCATCTCGCCGAAGTCCATTTCCTTCTCGCCGAAGGTCGACCACGCCGCCACCTGCAGCGTGAACAGCGGCCGCACCTTCGGGTACAGCGCGCGAAGGTTGCGGATGTCGTGCGGCTTGACGACGCCCGACGCCGCGTCGGTCGCCGCGCGCAGCAGCATCGCGCCTGCGAATGGCCGCGCACCGTTCCGCTCGATCGCCTTCACGCGCTTGAGTTCAGCCTGCGCGTCCTTGTCTGCGGGCGCGCCGAAGCGGCCGATCGCGATCGCGGACCCGCGGCCCACGCGCACGATCGCGGCCTGCGCGAGCTCGGGATACTCGCGCACGAGCTGGCCACGGAACGCGGCGGCGCGCTCCGCGTGGTCGGGCTGCGTGAAGGTCGCGAGCATCACGGACCAGCGCCCGTCCTTCTGCCCTGCCGCCGGCGCGGAGGGAGCGCCGTTGCCGCGCGACGCGCCCGCGCTCGCGCCCGTCGCGCTCTTCGCCTGCGTGCCCGCGATCGGCCCATCGCCGATCACATCGTCGCTCGGATCGAGGAGATCCTGCGACTCGCCCTGCGTGCGGCCCTTCGAGCCGAACGAGTCCTTCGAGCCCTGCTTCACACCGTCGTTGCACGCGCCAAGCGCAACGGCCGCCGCGCAGAAGAGCGCAAGCAGCCCGCGCCTGAGCAAGTTCGATTCCTTCGTCATGACGCACAGGATGCCGTCTCTCGGAAGAATGTGCGCGGCTTGGCGCATCGAATGCCGACCTCTGCGCGAACTTGTCTCATAATGCATGTGTTTCTAGCCTCGGAATGGCGTTCTTAACGGCACCTTGGAAGTGGCGAGATTCCGCAGGGTTTTCTCTGCGCGAACCCGCGAGGAAGTGTCTATCCGCAAAGGACTTAGAGGTTTACACCACCTGGAACGGTTGTTCAAGTCGGAAGGATTGTTCGGTCGATGCAAGGACGGGCAGGAAGAAGGCTCGACATCGCGTGGTTCGAGCCTGCCACCCGTGGATCCGAACCAGGATGGTTTGGCCTCGCAGCGGAAGAGCTCGGCGGATGGATCCGCGGGGCTCGTCCCAAGGAGTATCGCAATGCCTGACATTGGCAACCTCGGAAATCTCAGTTCGTCGGTGGCTGCGGGATACGCCGCCAGCATCCGCACGACTGGCGAAGCGGCCGCTCGCCGCACGGCCGACTCGGCTCCCGCCGCGCCAACCCGATCGGGCGACCGCGTCGAGGTGTCGGAAGTCGCCCGTTGGCTCGACGAGATGAATCGTCTCCCCGCGATCCGCGAGGAGAAGGTCGCATCGGCGAAGGCCGCGATCGCAAACGGCTCCCTCGACACAGACGAGAAGCTCGCGATCGCGATCAGCCGCATGATCGAGGAACTGTGAGCCGCCGCGCGCGGAAACGCGCGTGACGAACGACATCGGCGAGTCGGGCCGCTCAATCCCGACTCGCTCCCAAGCCCCGCTCGGCGCATGCCCTGCGGGGCTTTTGCTTGCACGGTGCGCGTGGGCGACGGCAACACGGCCGCGTCCCGTACGATCCGCCCCATGCTTCGTGCCTGCGCCACAGCGCTTCTTGCGCTCGCCGTCACCCACCTCTCGCACGCTCAACAGCCACCCGTGAACGGCATGCGGGCCAGCGACCCCGCGCGGCACGCGCTCGTGGGCGCAACGGTGATCGTGGCGCCGGGCCAGACAATCGAGAAGGCGACGATCCTCGTGAAGGACGGCGTGATCGAGGCGGTCGGCGCGGACCTCGCCGCGCCCGCGGGCTATCGCGTGCACGACCTCGCGGGGAAGACCGTGCTCGCCGCCTTCATCGAGGCGGCGCTCGTGGTCGACTCCGCGGAGCAGCATGCGGCCGCCTCGCGCGCGGTCGGCGCGCACTGGAACCAGCATGTCACACCCGAGGTGCGCGGCGCGGACCTCGTGCTTTCAGACGCAGCGCTCGATGCGCTGCGCGCGCAGGGCTTCGCGCTCGCGCGGCTCCTTCCCGAAGACGGCATCCTCCGCGGCACATCCGACCTTCGGCTCCTCGGCCGCGCCTCGGAGCGCGTCCTTCCGCGCGACTTCACTGGCATGCCCGTCCAGTCGATCGGGCCGCGCGCGGTCGACTTCAGCCAGTTCACCGCGCAGACCCCGGGCATCCAGCCCGCGCGCGGCGACCGCGACGGACGCTATCCGTCGAGCCTCATGGGCTCGTACGCGCTCATCCGCCAGACCCTCTCCGACGCAGCGTGGCGCGCGGAGTCGCGCGCGGTCGTCGACTCGCTCGCCCTTCCGCCAGAGGACATGAACGCGCTCGAGGCGCTCGTTCCCGTCATCGACGGCGCGCACGGCGTGGTGGTCGACGCGTCCGACGAACTGGATGTGGCGCGGCTCGTCCGTCTCGTGCGCGAGCACGCGCCGAATGCGCCGATCGCGGTCCTCGGCGGCGGGCTCGAGTTCCGCGCCTTCGCGGAGGTCGCCGCGACGCTCGAGTCGACGGGCTCCGCGCTTCTTCTCCCAATCGACTTCCCGCAGGCGCCGGACCTCGTCTCGCCGATGGCGGCCGACACGATCTCGCTGCGCGACCTGATGACCTGGCGCCACGCGCCGACGAACCCGAAGCGCTTCATCGCGCAGGGCGCGACCGTCGCGCTCACCACGCACCGCATGCAGGACAAGGGCTCGTTCCGCAGGAAGCTGGCCGACGCGATCGCCCATGGTCTCACGAAGGACGAGGCGCTCGCTGCGCTCACCACGACGCCCGCGCGCCTGCTTGGCGTCGACGCGAGGGTCGGCACGCTCGAGAGCGGCAAGATCGCCAACATCCTCGTCGTGGCGGGCGACCCGTTCGACGCGGAGACGAAGTTCGAGGGACTGTTCGTGGCTGGCGCGCTGACCGTGGCACCTCCCGAAGCGCCCGCGCTCGCTGCGGGCTCGTTCACGGTCGCGGCGCTCGGCGCGACGCCGAAGCCCGTGGCCCCCGACCTCCGCCTCGCGATCGATCCGAAGGCGGGGTCGATCAAGGCGACCTGGACGGAGCCGAACGCGGACGCGGCGAAGGCAGACGAGCCCGCGACCAAGGAGCGCAGCGCCACGGCGAAGCGCGCGAGCGTTTCGGAAGATGGCCGCGGCTCAGGCATGTTCGACGGTGCGCCGTTCGGGTTCGACGGGCAGGTGCGCATCTCGTTCGCCGGCGCGGGCGACGGCGCGACGCTCACCGTCGAGGATGGCGTGGGCACGCGCGCAAGCTTCTCGATGACGCGCGTCGCCGCGACGGAGGACTCCGCTGCGAAGAAGGACGAGACGACGCCGCAGGACGCGAAGCCCGAGGACGCGAAGCCCGAGAATGCGAAGGACGAGGATGCGAAGGCCGAGGATGCGAAGGCCGAGGACGCGAAGGCCGAGGACGCGAAGGACGAGCCCGCACCCACCGACGACGCGGAGAAGGCGGCGCGCGCGGAGCTCTGGAAGGAGGCGCTTCCGTTCCCGTTCGGCGAGTACGGCGTGCTGGTGCGGCCGACGGCGACCAAGGCGATCGTGAAGGGCGCCACGATCTGGACGCTCACGGACAGCGGCACGCTCGCAGATGCGGACATGCTCGTCGACGGCGGCAAGATCGTCGCCATCGGCAAGGATCTCGCCGTTCCCGCCGACGCCGTCGTCATCGACGGCCGCGGCATGCATGTCACGCCAGGGCTCATCGACTGCCACAGCCACACGGGCATCTCGGGCGCCGTCAACGAAGCCACGCAGGCCTCGACCGCGGAAGTCGGGATCGGCGATGTGATCGACCCGACCGACATCAACTGGTATCGCCAGCTCGCAGGCGGCCTGACCGCCGCGAACCAGCTGCACGGCTCCGCGAACCCGATCGGCGGCCGCAACGCCGTGGTGAAGCTCCACTGGGGCGAAGGCGCGGAACGATTCCTCTTCGACGAGGCGCCCACGGGCATCAAGTTCGCGCTCGGCGAGAATGTCGTGCGCTCGAAGTCGCGCTATCCGAACACGCGCATGGGAGTCGCGACCTTCCTCGAGGACTCGTTCAAGGCGGCGCAGGCCTACAGGAAGCGCCAGCAGGCCTACGCGGCGCTCGACGAGGCTGCGCGCGCGAAGACACTTCGCCCGCGCGTCGACTTCGAGCTCGAGGCGCTCGCGGAGATCCTCGAGGGAACGCGGCTCGTGCACTGCCACAGCTACCGCCAGGACGAGATCCTCATGCTCCTTGATGTCGCGGACCGCTTCGGCTTCCGCGTGGCGACGCTCCAGCATGTGCTCGAGGGCTTCAAGGTCGCGCCCGAGATCGCGAGGCACGGCGCGGGCGCGTCGAGCTTCAGCGACTGGTGGGCCTACAAGATCGAGGTGATGGACGCGATTCCGTGGAACGGGGCGATGCTCCACAACGCTGGCGTCCTCGTCAGCTTCAACAGCGACTCGGACGAGCTCGCGCGGCGCATGAACATGGAGGCCGCGAAGGCCGTGCGCTATGGGAACCTCCCGCCCGACGAGGCGCTGAAGCTCGTGACGCTGAACCCCGCGAAGCAGCTGCGCATCGACCACCGCACGGGTTCGCTCGAGGTCGGCAAGGACGCGGACTTCGCGGTGTGGAACGGCGACCCGCTGAGTGCCTTCACGCGCTGCGAGGAGACCTGGGTCGACGGCGTGCGCCGCTATCGTCGCGCCGACGACGAGGCGGCGCGCGACGAGGTGCGCAAGGCGCGCGCGGACCTGATCGCGAAGGCGACCGCGACGCCCGCCGAGCGCGCGGGCCCAGCGTCGGGCGACGCACCGCGGTCGCGGCGCGGGCGACCGAGCCTTCTCGACCGCATGCTCGAGGAGCGCGAGGAGACGATCTGGCTGCGCCTCGCGCGCGGACAGGATCCGTTCGCCACGCGCCAGGGCGAGTGCGGCTGCGGCGATCTCGTGATGGGACTTCCCGCCGCGGAGGCGGAGCTGCTCGAGTCCTCTGGCGCGCGCGAAGGCGCACGATCCTCAGCTGTTGAAACCACCATCGGAGGCATGCGATGACCCGTCGAACCTATCCGTTCCTCCGCGCCTGCGCGCTCTCGGCAACGCTTTCCGCTGCATTGCTTCCCACAGCTCCTGCGTTTGCGCAGAGCGACATCGTGCCCGCGCCGAAGCAGTCGCGCCCCGTCGCCATCGTGAACGCCACCGTGCACACAGCCACCGTCGACGCACCGCTCATCGAGAACGGCCATGTCGTCTTCGACGGCGGGCGCATCATCTCCGTGGGCGCGGGTGTTCCCGAGCTTCCCGAGAACTGCGAGATCGTCGACGGCCGCGGCATGCATCTCTCGCCCGGCTTCTGCGCGCTGCCCACGCAGCTCGGCCTCGTCGAGACGCTCTCCGTCGTCTCGACGGACGACCGCAGCGAGTTTGGCGACTTCCGCCCCGAGGCCGTCCCCGCCATCGCCATCAACCCAGACAGCGACCTCCTGACCGTGGCGCGCGCGGCGGGCATCCTGCTCGCCGTGGCGACGCCCACGGGCGGCGTCGTCGGCGGCAGCGCCTCCGCGATCAGGCTCGACGGCTGGACGCCCGCGGAGATGACGGTCGATGCGTCGGTCGGCGTCGTGGTGACCTGGCCGATCGTCGAGCCAGCGCGCGTGGTCGGATCGCGGCGCTCGCCCGACGAGCAGCGTCGGCGCGCCAAGGAGGACATCGAGCGCATCGGCCGCTTCATCGACGAGATGCGCGCCATCATCGACGCGCGTGCCGCCGACCCATCTGTCGACCACGATCTGCGCGCCGACGCGATGCGCGCGGTCCTCTCGGGCTCGGACCCGATCTTCATCCGCGTTGGCAGCACCTCGCAGATCGAGAGCTCCATTGCGTGGGCGAAGGGGCGCGGCCTGCGCGCCGTGATCGTCGGCGCGGAAGGCGTCGAGGCCGCGATTCCCTTCCTGAAGGCGGAAGGTGTGCCCGTGGTCGTCACGAGCGTGCATCGCCTTCCTGGCGCGCGCCACGCTGCGACGGACGCCGCTTTCACCCTTCCGAAGGCGCTCGCGGACGCGGGGATCCTCTTCTCGATCGCCACAGACGACGAACCCGGACACGAGCGCAACCTGCCGCATCACGCGGCGACCGCTGCTGCGTTCGGCCTCGACAGCCACGCTGCGCTGCGCGCCGTGACCGCGAACCCCTGCACGATCGCTGGGATCGGCGAACGCTATGGCACGATTCAACCCCTGAAGAGCGCGACGATGATCCTCACGCGCGGCCACCCGCTCGAGATCACGAGCGGCGTCGCCGCCGCGTGGATCGACGGCCGCTCGGTCGAGCTCTCGTCGCATCAGTCGCAGATGAAGCGGAAGTACGAGCAGAAGCCCGGGATGACGGGCGAGGGAGCAGGCGAGGCTGCGACCGAGCCCGATGCACCCGCCAAGCCGCAGTGACGCGCCGCTGTCACCACTCGATGCGGCCGACGGCCTCGAGCGGCTCGCCCGACGGCGGCATGAGCCGCACCGAGATCTCGAGCGCGGAACCGACCGCTGGCGGTGTCCGCCAGCTCGGCTCGACGCGCACGAGGTACTGCTCGAGCGTGGCGTCGTAGCGGCGGTTCGCGTCGGCCACGGTGCGCAGCGGAAACTCGAAGACGAGCGTCTCTGGGTCCGAGCCAGGGGCCACCACCACGACGCGAAGCTCTCCCGCGAGCCGCGCGGGTGCGCCCGCCCCATCGGCCGCGTCGAGCCGAAGGTCGATCGACGGCCGTTCTCGCGTCGATGTGCGGTTCACACGGCTCAGGGTCGAGATCTCGATCGCGCGCGCGCTGTGGGCGGCGAGCGGCTCTCCGAACACGCTGCCCGCCCCCGACGCGGTGGATCCCGAGCGGTCGCTCCCCGCGTTCGAGGTCGGGAGCACGGGCGTCGCCTCTGATGGGTCGGCCTCGCGCTGCTTGCAGCCAGACGAAAGCGCGACCGCGACAATCGACGCCGCGGCGGCGCCCGCGATGGCGCTGCCACATGGTCTCGGTCGGCGGCTGTTCGAATCTCGCTTCACGCGAAGTGGCTCCCTTTGGTTGCGCGCGGCGCGCCCGCCCTCGGCGCCGCCCCGCTGCCACGGTTGGCTACGATGCGGGCCACGCGAAGACTACGCGCGGCGAGCCGTCCGCGCATCGAGGCCATCTCCATGGAGCCAGCACCCATGCAGCACAAGACGCGACCCCTGCACAGCCTGGCCGAAACCCCCGCGACGCTGCACCGACTGTCCCTCGACCGCCCTTTGCGAAGGCTCGCCACGCTGGTTGCGATCTGTGGGGCCGCGCTCCTTCTCGCACCACCCCTCGCGGGCTGCGAGTCTGGCCCGCGGCGGCCCGTCTCCGAGCGCCAGTCGAGCGAGAAATCACGAGCCACCAAGGATCGGCCGAAGTGGGAAGGCCGTTCCGATGCATCTTCGCCCGACAGGCCCCGTGGCCCACGCCCTGTATACTCCGCCGTCCATGCTTGAAACCGTCGCCTTTGCCCCAGGAACCCGCGTCCGCGTGACGCAGCAGATGCCGCAGACGCACGCCGTGTGGACCACAGCCATCGAGGGCACGGTCTCCCGCTATCGCCAGGCGAAGACGGGCTCGTGGTTCGCGCACTCGAAGTCCGACAGGCTCTGGCTCGACCGACTCGAGCTCCGCAAGGACGACGGCGAGATCGTGACGCTCAACCTCGACCGCTACAGCGTCGTCGAGTCGCTCTAGATTTCATCCGACTCGTCATGCGCCATGCCCGGCGGAGATCTTGAGCGGCTGTCGGCCGACAGTGCAGGCCGTCATCCGCCCGCGCCAGGCAGCGTTCATCTCGCCCTCGATCCAGTCGTTGAGCCTGTCGATGCACACGGCCTCGACCTCGCCCGCGAGTTCCCCGAGCGATCGGCAGCGTCCGAGCCGATACCAGTCGCTCGCGAGCGCCGCAGCGCGCGCCGCAGAGCTCTCGCCGTGCATCACGAGCCTGCTGTGCATCCCGACCTTGGCGCGGCGGAATTCGTCGTCGCTCACCCCGTGCTCGAACCGCTCGAGGACGCCGAGCATGGTGTCGACGGTCTCCTGGGCGCGCTCGGGCGTGCTGCCCGCGTAGACGGCGACCATGCCGCGGTCGCGGCCGCCCGCATAGCCCGCGTTCACCGCGTAGCAGAGCCCACGCCGCTCGCGAACTTCCGTGAAGAGCCTGCTCGAGGTCTCGCCGCCGAGGATGTTGGTGGCGAGACGGCACAGAAGCGACACGGGTTCCCGCTCGCTTGGAGCGGGAAGACCGATGGCGATGTGGGTCTGGTTCGACTCGTCCTCCTCGTGCGCCGCGCCACCGACAGGCTGGCCCTTCGCGGTGACATCGGGGGCCGTCCCCTGCCAACCGCGCAGAAGTGCGTCCATCGTCCTCGCCACACTGTCCGCATCGACGGCGCCCGCGACGGAGAGGATCGAGCCGACGGGCCGAACCCGTTCCGCCCACGATGCGCGCAGCACCTCGATGGTCGCGCGCTCGAAGGCTGCACGGTTGCCATAGCCCGACCTGTTGAAGGGCGGCGGCAGATGCCTTTCGCGCAGCCTCAGAGAGACGCGGTGCTGCGGGTCGTCCTGAAGACTCTCGAGCGACTGGATCGCAAGGCTGCGGACGGCGTCAAGGGCGTCGCCTGGAAGATGCGGCCGCACGACGAGGTCCGACAGGAGCGCAAGCGCCTCGTCGAGGCGCGAGCCGATGGTGGTCGCCCCCACCACGAGGTGCACGGACGCCGCAGACACGCTGCGCTGGACGCCCGCGCGGTCGAGCGCATCGCTGAACTCCTTGCTGTCCCTGCCGCCCGCCCCACGCTGGGCGAGTTCCGCCAGCATGCTCGACCAGCCGTCGCCCTCCTCGCCATCGCGGTCGGAGGCGTTCCCCGCGGGGAGCAGCCAGCTGACCGCCGCGGTGCGGACCCCGGGCATCTCCTCGACGAGCAGCGGCATGCCGCACTCGAGGATGCGGGCGTGGATCCTGTTGCCCGCGTGGGCAGTTGCTGCAGGTGAAGGCATTCTGGGGGGTACTCGTCAGTCAGAGGAGAAGCCGACAGGGCGCCGCGGGGCGGCGCATGCGCCTTCGCGCCGCACGGGGCGGCGACGGGAGCGCTTCCTCGGGATCACTTCTTGAAGTGGTCGGCGTTGATCTGGATGTACTTGCGCCACTCGGCGGGCACATCGTCCTGCGGGAAGATCGCCTGGACGGGGCACTCGTCGACGCAGAGGCCGCAGTCGATGCAGGTGTCGGGGTCGATGTAGAGCTGCTGGGCCTCCGCGTACGCCCCCTCCTTCTTGGTGGGGTGGATGCAGTCGACCGGGCAGACCTCGACGCAGGCCGTGTCCTTGGTGCCGATGCAGGGCTCGGTGATCACATGCGCCATGTTGCGTGCTCCGTCCTCGATGCGCGCCGCGATGACCGCGCGCGCGAGTGTGTGTTGATGAATGCGAGCCCGCGCGCGCGATGCGCCGCGAGGCCTCCAGAACGCCGAGCGAAGATGATAGCGAACGGCGGCTCGTCCTCAAGCGGCGTGGTCGTGGGCCTAGGCGCGTGGATTCACCTGCAAAAAGGCCCAAAAATGCCGGAGGCCGCCATGACGGCGGCCTCCAAGCATCGTTCAGAGCGAAGACTTACTTCGAAGACTTCACTTCTTGGCGGCCTTCTTGCCAGCCTTCTTCGCAGTCTTCTTCGCAGCCTTCTTCGCGGTCTTCTTTGCGGCCTTCTTTGCGGCCTTCTTCTTTGCAGCCATTGTTGGCTCCCTTGCTTGGTTACGCTCTTGGTGTCGGAGTGAGGCAGCAGCCGGCGTAACGGAGCTGTCGCCACAAGGAGTTATACACACATCGGTCGCAGAGCGAAAGTCACTTGACAGAAATCTGCAACATCGTCGTCAAGAGCCCGGTCGGGCCACCGTCGACGACCCGCGAAGGAAGGATGAACGATGACCGTTCGCATGGTGCTCGTCGGTGCTCGTGGCAGGATGGGTTCGCGCATCGATGCGCTCGCGACGGATGACCGCGAGGTCGAGATCGTGGCGCGCGTTTCCCGCGCAACACCGCTGGAAACACGCCTTTCGCGAGGCGCGTGCGGAGTCGTCGTCGACTTCTCGTCGCCCGAAGGAGGCTCCGAGGCGATGGCCATCGCCCGTGAGACGGGCGCTGCACTCCTCGTCGGAACGACAGGCCTCGGCGACGATCGGAAGGCGGCGCTGCGGGAACTGGCGGCGACCAACGCCGTGCTCCTCGCCCCCAACACCTCGCTCGGCGTGGCCGTGGCGCGGCGCCTGGCGCGGATCGCGGCCGAGCTGCTCGGCCCCGCGGGGTGGCGCGTCGACATCGTCGAGAGCCACCACGACCGCAAGAAGGATGCTCCGTCAGGCACCGCGATCGCGCTCGCGGACGAAGTGCGCGTGGGCGGAATTCCCCTTGAAAACGCGCGGATTCATGCGATCCGCGCTGGCGACACCGTGGGCGAGCACGAGCTTCGCTTCGCAGGCCCTGGCGAGCGGATCCACATCGTGCACGAAGCCCAGTCGCGCGACCTCTTCGCCCTCGGGGCCCTGCGGGCCGCGCGGTGGCTCGATGGCCGTGCGCCAGGCTGGTACACGATGGACGATGTCCTCGCGGGCTGACGGGGTCACGCAGCGCGGTTGGAGGTCACGCAGCGCGAAGTCGGATCACGCAGCGCGGCGGTTGTTCGAGTCCGTCTGCTCGGAATGCGTCGTGTTCGACGGCGCATCGGCACGCTCGCGCCAGTCCTCCACGCGCCCACCGAGGTTCAGCTCGCTGGGCATGGTCTTGCGATAGCCGAGCTTGCGGACCACCTCGAGCACATCGCTCCAGCTGGGGAAGCCCTTGCCGTTCACGCGCTTGAAGGCGTCGATCGCCATCAGGAACATGAACTGCTCGCGGTTCATCTCCCCTTCCTCTGCATCGCGCACGAAGTCGCTGAGGCGCTTGCCAGGCCCGCGGCGTCGCTCGAGGTTGGTCGGCTCAGCGCCCACCGCGCTGCGGCGGTCGAGGCCCAGGCGTCGGTCGAGGACCTCGCCCGAGCGGCGGTCGCCGCCGCGACGCTCGCTTGCAGGGGCGTCGGCAGACGATGCGCCTTCCGCCTGGGAACGGTTGTCTCCGCCGCCAAGGTCGTCTGGCCCGAAGTCGCCCCGCTCGAAAGTGCCTTGATCGAAGTCCCCTTGCATGTGTCTGCCTCCCAAAGGTGCCCGAAGGAGGGGGCTCAACACCACCGCTCCGTCTCGCGTATCGGTTCCATCGGGGCGGTTCTTCAGGCGAAGATGCAGCGCGCGGCGAGTGTGGCCTTTCCCCGAACCGAAGGCGGACGCGCGGCGTTCGGATGGGCTCCGCGCGGGTCGCCGCATGGATCGCCAGAACGCCGATGTTCCCGACCAACCCCTCCCAGCCGAACCTCCGCTGCAGCGCTTCCCCAATTCGGAGAGAATCACGGCGTTCGGCCGAAACCAGTGGCAGCAGTGGGCCCGAGGCCACCGCCGACCGCGCGACAGTCTCCCGACTCAACACACAGCGAGCGACTCGTAGTGACCACCAGCAGCCCGAAACCGCCCTTCCGCTTCGGCCCATTCCTCCTCGGATGGCTGTTCCCAGGCCTCGGCCACATCATGTCGGGCAACGCCAGGCGCGGCCTCTACGCGATGTCGGGCATCCTGATCCTCTTCATCACGGGAGTCGCGGTCGGCGGCATCGACAGCGTCGACCGCAAGGAAGACAGGCTCTGGTTCTTCGGGCAGGCGGGCGCGGGGCCGATCACCCTCGCCGTCGGATACGCGAACGACACGCTGCTCAAGACGGGCTCCGCTGCGCCCATGCTCGAGGCGCCGAGCGTCCCAGGGGGGCCGCGTGTCTCCGTCAGCGCGTTCAAGGGCATCGCCCACTCGAATGACTTCGGCACGCTCCTTCTCTTCCTCGCGGGGCTCCTCAATGTCTGCGTGATGCTCGACGCCGCCGTGCGCGAGCCGTCGAGCGACGCTCCGACGAGCGGGCGGCGCGCGGGCGACGGCAGCTCGCGGTCGGCCGCCGCCTCTGCAACCGCTCCCACGGCGTCCGGCGGAGGAGGTCGCTCGTGAACCTTCCCCTGGGCATCAATCTTCCCCTTGACATCCTCGCGCAAGCGCTCGCGCCGACCACGGTCCTCGCGTGGAAACCGTTCCTCCAGCCTGCGCCCGGCGTCGACCGCTGGTGGTGGCTGCTCATCATCCCCACAGCGATCGGCATCTCGCTCGCCTACAAGGCGACCCGCTCGGTCGAACTGGCGCAAGTGCCGCGCGATGCGGCGCGCATGTCGCTGCAGATCATCGGCGCGATCGTGGCGGGCGCGGTCTTCCTGTATCTCCTCGTGATCGTGCTGCTGCCGATGCTGCCCGTCGGTTGAGCGCGGCGTCGGTCAGGCGCCTTTGCCGCGCCGCGCGGCGTCGCGGAGCGCGAGGAAACCGAGCATGATCGCCGCGAAGAGCGCCGTGTTGCCGATCGCGCCTGGCCAGAGGATGCCGCGCTCCGTGGGTCCGCCCGCGCGGTTGCCGCGCATCGCGTCCTCTGCTGCGTTCACGATGCTCGAGTCCTGGTCGTCGACCTCCGCGGGCATGGGGAAATTCTGGTCCAGCCGCGACACGACCCACCGCATGCGCCAGGCCGGCAGCGGCCAGCCCGCCGCAAGCGTGCCTATCCGCAGCGTCTGCGTCTCTGGATAGGGTGGCGGCGGCGGTTCGGCCCATGCAGGCAGCTCGCCCTCGTCGAGAGGCGACGAGAGCGATGCCTCCATCCGCTGGAGGTTCGACCAACGGAGCCCGAGCGCCTCGTCGCGCGCGTTGAACCAGCCGTCGGTGCCGCGATAGATGGTCGTGATGCGCCCGCCCTGCCCGCGCTCGAGGCGAAGAAGCGGGATCCACGCGCCAGCAGCCGTCGCAGCCACACCGACCGCGAGCGCGAGCGCAAGCCGGGCGACGATGCGGAAGACGCCGCGCGCGGGGGAGCGGGCGGAGGAGGAAGCCATGAGCGCATTCTGCAATACTTCGCGCGTGCATGCTTTCCCCGAACGGCTTCATAGGCTCGTCCTCCGCGGAATCTCAGAGATGGGATTCACGCAGCCGACGCCGATCCAGGCGTCCTTCGTCCCCGCCGCGCTCGGCGACGACGGCGCAGCGGGCGTCGCCGCAGTCGGAGATCTCGTCGGCCTGGCCCCCACCGGCACGGGAAAGACGATCGCCTACGGCATTCCGCTCGCAGACCACCTGCTGAAGAACAAGCCCGTCGAGACAGGTGGCAGGCGCCGCGACCCGCGCAACCGCCTGCGCGCCATCGTCCTCGTCCCGACGCGCGAGCTTGCGCAGCAGGTCGCGGAGGAGCTGCGGCTCCTCACGCGCGGCTCGCTCCTGCGCGTCCTCGCGGCCTACGGCAAGGTGTCGCTCCTTCCGCAGAAGGAGGCGCTCGCGAAGGGCGTCGACATCGTGGTGGCAACGCCCGGACGCGCGCGCGAGCTGATCGAGCTCGACGCGATGACGCTCGCGCATGTCGAGCGCGTCGTCTGCGACGAGGCGGACCGCATGCTCGACATGGGATTCCTGCCGCAGGTCGAGTGGGTGCTCGCGCGAATTCCCGAGGGGCGGCCGAAGTGGCTCCTCTCGGCGACCCTGCCGAAGCCCGTCGAGGATCTCGTGCACAAGATGCTCGCGAAGCCTCGGAAGATCGAGGCTGGCGAGCGCAACCGCGCGGCGGTCCACCTCGCGCACCGCCGCATGCTCGTCGACGAGACGCTGAAGACTCCCGCGCTTCTGTCGCTTCTCAACCAGGAGTCGTTGCGCCGCGGCATCGTCGTCTACTGCGCGAGCAAGCGCCGCACGGGCTGGGTCGCGGGCGCGCTGCGCAAGCACGAGGTGTCGGTCGCGGTGGTGCATGGCGACCGCTCGCAGCTTCAGCGCGAGAAGGCGCTCGAGAGCTTCGCACATGGCCGCTGCCGCGTGCTGGTCGCGACCGATGTCGCCGCGCGCGGGCTGCATGTCCCCGGGATCAAGCTCGTCGTCAACTACGATGTGCCCGTGTCGCCCGAGGAGTGGATCCACCGCGTCGGTCGCGCCGGCCACGGCGGCGGCGAGGGGTCGAGCATCACCTTCGTCTCGCCCGAGGAGCGCGCGCGCTGGGAGGCCGTGGTGACGCTCGCGCGCCCAGAGTGGGACGCGATGGAGGCGGCCGACGACCTCGCACAGTTCATGCGCGACCGCGACCGCGCGCGGCACGACCGCGCCAAGGACGAGGAGGCGCGCGTGATCGCCGAGTTCGACGCGAAGGCGCGCGCCGAGCGCGACAAGGCGAAGCGCCTCAAGGAAGCCGCGCGCCACCGCAAGATGACGGCCGCGCGCCACGACTCGAAGCAGTTCCGCGGCACGCGCTCGAACACGCCGATCGCGAAGGACCAGAAGCCGGGCTCAGGCGTGAAGCGCAGGGGCGGGTGAGCGGACTGGCGGCTGCGACCGCTCGCCCTCGCGTACATCACGATTCTTCGGAGTCGACGGCTGACATCATCCGTTCCGCATGCTGAAGCATGCGGGCACCCTGGCCTTGGGAGTCGGATGGTTCGGATCATCGGAGGCGAACATCAGGGGTGCCCGCAGGTTTCAACCTGCGGAACGAGAACCGTCGGAGTCGACTCCCACATCAATCGTTCCGCAGACTGCGTCCGAACTTCGTTCGGTCTCCGTCTGACGGGCACTCATGGTTTCGGCCTCCGGTGGCGTTCATCACGGCAGTTCGGAGTCGGCAGGCCATGAGTGCCCGCAGACGCGAGTCTGCGGAACGGTTCGCGTCGGAGTCGACGGCGGACACCAACCGTTCCGCATGCTGAAGCATGCGGGCACCCATGATTTCGGTCCCACCAAAGGGAGCCGCAGTGCCGGTATCGCCAAAGGCGGCTGCCGCAAGCCGAGCACCAAAGCGAGCCGTATCGCCAAAGGCGGCTGCCGCACAACTAGCACCAGAGGGAGCCGCAGCGTTCGTATCGCCAAAGGCGGCTGCCGCAAGCCGCCGCCGCTCAAGCTCAGTCGCACCGCAGCGCGATGCGCAGCTTCAGCGAACGCACCTCGCGGCCGTGGCGCAGCAGCACGCGGCGGCGCACCGCCCGCATGCCGGACACCGTCATCGTGTTCTGCTGGATGCTCGCGAACAGCGAGAAGTCGAGCGCAGCCGAGCGCACCCAGTCGATGTCGCGCTCGTAGCCGCTCACTGCAAGCGCACCCGTCTCCTCGATGAACCGATGCAGGCGGCGCTGGCTCACGCCGAGGGTCTGGCAGCTTCCGAAATGGATCACGCGCCCCGCGCACTTGCCGCGCAGCGTCTCCTCGAGGTGATCGAGCGACACGCGCGCGCCACGCCGACGGAGATCTCCGATCTGCACCTCGCCCTCGATCCCGTGGAACGCGAGATAGAGGATCGGATAATGCGAGTGGGTGCGCTGCGCCCACTTCTTGGTGTAGTACTCGAGCGCGTCGAGCGTGACCACATTGCGGTGGATGAACGGGATCTCCAGGGGCGAGCTCTTCAAGAGCTCGAGCATCGGCTCGACGCTGGGCGACTTGCGCACCTGTGTCGACCAATCGGTCTCGAGGCAGAAGATGCCGCGCACCTTGGTGTGGGCGTGAGCGAGCGTGTAATCGCGTAGCAGCATGGCAACGACCCCCTGCCTTCCCGTCTGTTTCCGTCTGTCTGAAGTATCGAATCCGCAGAGGCGGGCATTGTTGCCGTGCTTGCGGGTTCCAGCGTGAAGTACGGCCAAAACTCGCGTAGGTTTGCGCGAACGCCCCCGGGCGCCCTCCGCAGCAGGGCCCGAACGCGCCAAACCCGCCCGTTCTCGGCGGGCGCCCCAGGGGCGGCTCGTCCGAAAAACGATGGCGGCGGCGCCCGCGGAGTTCCCGGGTCGTGGATGCGACTCAATATCTCAACTTACGCACGGGTGTTCCACACCCTGATCACGCGCGTCTCCCGCTCATATCCGAGGATGGAGATCGTCCCCGTCTCGAGCGCGAAGCGCTCCGCGTCCTCTGGCGCGAGCCCGACCCACAGCGCCGCAAGCACCCGCAGCGCATGGCCGTGGCCGAACACGGCCGCGTCGCCCTCCGCGGCGGCGAGTCTGTCGATCACCCGCCGCGTGCGGGCGCCGACATCCTCGGCGGTCTCTCCCCCTGCCGCACCGTCATGGAAGAGATTCCAATCGGGACGCGCGGACCTGATGTCGGGGGTGGTTCGGCCCTCGTACTCGCCGTAGTCCCACTCGCGGAGATCGGGGCTGATCTCCGCGCGCGAGAGAAGCCCCGCCAGCTCGCAGGTGCGCACGGCGCGGCCCATCGGGCTTGTGAGGACAAGCACGAACGGATGCTCGCGGAAGACACCCGCCAGCTGCTCGGCTCGGCGCTCGCCTTCCGCCGAAAGCGGAAGATCGGTTCGGGAGGTGTGCCGACCGTCAAGGCTCCATTCGGTCTCGCCGTGTCGGACGAGGAAGATCCGCCGAGATGGACGGGGGCCCTTCGCCTCGGGCACGATCGATGCGGATGAAGCAGGCGCGGTCACGGCGGGAGAATAGCCGAGAGGCGCGAAAAGGCCGTATCATCCGCGTCCATGGAGCAGGCCACGCACCCGATCGAGCCGACCCTCGCTGCGCCCGCGCGCTTCGAGGTGCGCGTCGCGACCGTGGTCTTCCGCGTCGTGCGTGGCGAGCTCTCGGTCGGCCTGCCGTTCCTGCGCGGAGCGGATGGTTCGACCGCGCGCTCGGTGCCGACGGCGCTTCCGAACGCGTCGGTCGAGGGACTCGGGCTCGACATGGCTGCGCAGCTCGCCGCATCGCGCGCTGTGCCCGCGCGAGACATCGTTCGCATCGCCCACGCTGGCGTGCGTGCGCTGCGGACAGGCGCGGCGGGCGCGCCCTCAGTCATCCACATCGTGTCCTGGGCGATCGCACGGCCTGTCCTCAAGACAGCTGGCGCTGTCGAGTCCGTCGAGGCGGAGGAGGCCTTCCTCCCGATCGCGAGGCTCGGCGAAGAGGGCACGCTCGACGCAGCCGCCCGAGCTCTCGTCGCCTGCGCGTTCGATGCATTCCTCGACGCGACTCTGGCCGACGCAGTGACACGCCGACTTCTGCCGCGCCATGTCCTCTTCCGCAAGACGGATGGCTTCGACGGTCGCAGCCCGTATGAGTCGGTCCTAGGCGATGGATCGGCCGCGAGCGCGCCCGTGCAGGGCGCGCAGCACGCACCTGAACTGCCGCTGTTCGTCGGCCTCCTTCCCGACCCGTTCCCGCTCTCAGCGCTGCGCGAGTTCTACGAGCACCTCCTCGGCGCGCCGCTCGACCGCGGCAACTTCCGCCGCCAGTTCCAGGAGATCATCGCGCAGGGCCCCGTGAAGGCGCTGCCGATCTTCGAGCGCGGCGTCCCGCATCGCGCGGGACAACTCTTCACCTTCGACAAGGCGGCATGGGTGCGCTTCACAGCGAAGGACCCTGGCAGCGGCCGAAGCAAGGGACGACGGCAAGGCGCGCAGCAGGAACCGCCGACGGCGTGAGCGTGGCATCGGGGTGGTCCAGCCGCAGCATGCGACACGCGATACACAGTAAAAACAAAGGAACCCGGCGGTGACGCAGAGGAGTCGCGTCAGAGCCCTCCTGGCGCCGCCTTCCGCACATCCCGCAAGCGGGCAGCGATGGCAGACGCCAGTCGTCTCGAGGTGCCGCGCGGGGGCCGCGCAGCGTGCTCCTTACCGCCGGGTTCCCCCGATGGTGGCCAAAGGGCGGGAACTCGGAACCAACCGCAAGTTGTTCGAGCGGCGCGAAGAGCTGGTCGGGTGGATCGGCTCGCGCACCGACCTACCCCGCAGCCCCCTTGATCGGGGCGCAGTTCTTTACGAAGCCGCAAGGGGGCGGTTCCGCCACCCGCGCGATTTGCCACAATTGCGGCGCGGTGCCCCCGATGGGGTATGCACGGGTGCAGTTCACGCGCAGGACGCAGCCGCCCGACCCATCCCGCCTGCCAAGCGGGCCGCGCGAACCCCGATCAATCGTCTCGCCGAGCATGACCGACCCCGACGAAGCCCACCAGCTCGACCATCTACCCGCCCTCTCTATCGAAGGGCGTGTTGCGATGATCGAGTTCCGCGATCCCGCCCGACGGAACGCGCTGGATGAACCTGCGCTGCGCGCGTTCATCGACGCCGCGCACCGTGCATCGACGGCCGATGGCGTCGACCTCGTCCTTCTTCGGGGCGAGGGGAGTGCCTTCTGCGCGGGTTTCGACCTCGAGGGCTGCGCAGACGAGCCGCGCAGCGTCGAGACGCTGCTCACGCTTCTCAGCGAGGCCGTCGCGCGGCTTCGTGGGATCGACGCGCCCGTCGTTGCTGCTGTGCAGGGCGCCGCGCTCGCGGGCGGATGCGCGATCCTGACGGCGTGCGACTTCATCGTCGTCGCGCCCGACGCGCAGCTTGGATACCCGACCCACCGCATCGGGATCTCGCCCGCTGTGAGCGTGCCCACCCTGCTGTCGCGCACCGAGGGTGCGACGCGCGCGTTCCTCGTCGCGAACGAGCTTGTCGACGGCGCGCGGGCGGTCGAGCTCGGGCTGGCCACGCACTGTGCGCCCCATGCCGATCTCCTCGCGTCGACGACCGATGCGCTTGTCGCGCGGCTTCTTGCAAAGGGCCCGCTCGCCATGCGGGAGACAAAACGCTGGATGCGCGCGATCGAAGCGCGCGGCGCAGGCACACTCGGGGCAGCTCCCGCGCGCGACGGCGACGCCATGCAGCGCGCGCGCGATGCAAGCATGGCGCTTGCCGCCGGCGACGAGTTCGCAGCCATGCTGCGGGCGTTCTGGTCGGCTCGCGGCGCGCGGGCAACGCAGCGGTGAACCCATGGCGACGCGCGGCCATCCACTCCTGCGACCATGGCACGCGCTCCGTGGCGCGCTGCGCGAGATCAATCGCAACTCACGCCGCACGCACCGCGACTTCTTCGACCGCATACAGCATGTGACCTTCATCGCAGGCGCGGCCGCCGCGCCACTCGTGGTGGCTACGCTCGAGGACAAGACAGCGCGCACCGATGGAGTTCCGCTCGCGGCGATGGTCGCGTTCGAGCGCGCGGGCGAGCCGGGGGTGCGAGTGGCGCGCGTCGAGGAAGACGACCTGAAGCGTCCCGTCGCGGGCGCGTCGACCTTGGCGCAGATTCGGCTCATGGAGGAGCGCACGCTCCACGGCTGGCCGTTCCCCACGCGAGGTGTCGTCGCTCCCACGACGCTCGAGATCACGCTCTCGCCAGGGGTGCGCGAGTCGCGCAGGGCTGAGGTCGCGGCCACCGCGGAGAAGCTCGCCGCCGCCGATGGCCTTGTGCGGCGCGAGGCCGAGCATCGCACCGATGTCGGCGGCTGGATCTTCTCGATCGGCGCGTGGTGGGTCTTCATCAACCTCGGCATCGCGATTGCGCTCGCCCCGGTTCGACTCGGCTGGCGCCTCTTCCGCCGCGGGCGTTCGGTCATCAGGCAAGGCCGCATCGACCGCTGCCACTGTCCAAACTGCGGCTACGACGCGCGCGGCTCGATCCTCACAGGGCGCTGCCCAGAGTGCGGAAGCGACCTCTACGAGCGGCCCGAATACTGACCGCTTGGGGCTGTCAGACGGAAGCTGGGGCAGGTACCTCATGCTGGGGACACGGGCCTGTTTGGTGGTCCGAGAAGCATCTCGTGCGCCTGTTCGCGATGTAAGTCTCGCCGTTCTCGGTGCTTGCAAGCGTCTCATATCTTGCAATTCCCGCGAACCGCTTCGATTTGGTGACCCGATTGGGGACGGTTTTGCGCTCTGCCCTGCGTCGCAATCACCCGAAGGCGCGTGGCCTTCGGTGATGCGACGAGACCCGTCCGTGTGGCCACTTGGGCGCACGACCCCGCGGCACCCGTGGGCATTCTGGAGAGAAGAACCTATGCATCGTTCGAATGTGATCCTTGCCACCGTGGCTGTTTCCGCGGCTGTCGCGGCATCGTCCGCAGACGCCGGCTTCTGGCGCTGGACCTGGGGCACCGCCCCGAACAACTCAGTCATCGCGGAGTACGACCCCGCTTCGAAGCGCTTCAAGTGGGAGTTCGGCGCGGGCACCAATGTCAACGGCTTCTGGACCTCCGTGTCGCCCGGCCCTCAGCCGCGTGGCGACGCGGGCGAGTTCGCGGCGCTCTTCCTCGATGCGTCGGCGCTCACCGCGAACTCGACCATCACGCCGAAGCTCACCGCCTATGCCTACAACGGCATCCCCGGCAACAACAACAGCTCGTTCACCAGCAGCTGGTGGGATGGTTCTCCCGCGGCAGGCACGCAGGCTCCCGACCGCATCTGGAGCTCGCTCAACACGGCCACCACCAGCAGCATCATCCAGCTGTCGGCCACCGACCACGGCACCTACCGCCGCTTCGTGGTCGAGATGGATGCGAGCGTCATCCAGAACCACACCCCGCTCTACCCCGATGTGAACGGCGAGCCTTGGACGGGCGTCGCGTTCGGCTCGCTGATCGGCCACTGGTTCCACCCCGTCATCGGACTCAACGCGAGCTACGGCACCGATCCGAACTCGGCGGACTACAACTGGCTCACCAGCTTCAACTTCACGAGCTGGACCTTCAGCGACATGACGAACCTGCCCACGCAGTGGATTCCTGCGCCTGGATCGATCGCACTGCTCGGCCTCGCAGGCCTCGCGGGTGCACGCCGCCGTCGCTGAACCCGCGTCCCTCGTCCCTCACACCCAAAGCTTCCTCCTATTCCGTTTCGGAAGGATCTGTCCCTCATGCTTCGCACAATCGCCCTCTCCGCCGTCGTCGCAGCAACCGCTGCGACCAGCGCCGACGCAGAG
>JBIKTI010000457.1:0-2653 GCA_044348205.1 Phycisphaerales bacterium
ACGAGCTCCTGAAGGAGGCGGGCGTCCGCGACATCCGCAGCTTCAACGAGCTCGGCGAGGCGGAGCTGCGCGAGCGCCTCAGCCCCGCCGACGATGTCGAGTGGGCCAAGATCCCGAAGAAGATGCACTACATGGTCTTCGTGATCGACGAGCTCGCCGACCTCATGATGACCAACAAGGAGGTCGAGCAGTCGATCGTGCGCATCGCGCAGAAGGCGCGCGCGGTCGGCATCCACCTGATCCTCGCGACGCAGCGCCCGCAGGCGACGGTCGTGACGGGCCTCATCAAGTCGAACATGCCGTGCCGCGTGAGCTTCAAGGTGGCCTCGGGCACCGACAGCCGCATCGTGCTCGACCAGAAGGGCGCGGAGCTCCTGCTCGGCCAGGGCGACATGCTGGTCGTCACGCCGAGCCAGACCGACGCGCGACGCTCGCAGGGAACGCTCGTCGAGGACAAGGAGGCCCGCGCGGTCACCAAGTTCCTCAAGACGGTCGCTGCGCCGAGCTTCGAGCGGCAGTTGCTGACGATCCGTTCCGGCCAGGTCGCGAGTGGCGGCGGTGGCGAGGGCGGGGAGGGCGGCGGCGATGCAGACGGCGAGCGCGATCCGCTCTTCGACAAGGCCGTCGAGATCATGATCGAGTCGGGCCGCGGAAGCGTTTCGCTCCTGCAGCGGCGTCTCGCCATCGGCTACGGACGCGCGTCGCGGCTCGTCGACCAGATGGGCCACGCGGGCATCCTCGGCGAGCACAAGGGCTCTGTGGCGCGCGAGGTCGTGGTGACGCTCGAGGAGTGGGCGCGCATGAAGGAGATGCGCGACGAGGCGGAGGCCTCGGGCACCGTGTTCCAGAAGCACTACGACAACTCCGACGCCGACAGCGAGGCGCTGCGGTTCCATGATGAGAATTGAACGCTTGCCGCTGCGGCGGCTCGCGTGGTTTGAGCGCTCGCCGCTGCGGCGGCTCGCTTTGGTGCTGCTGATGTGCGTTGGAAACGGAGCCAGGCACCGTTTCTGCACGGTCTCTACCCCGTTTCTACACTTTGAGCCTGCATGGCGACCTTCTTCCCGATCGTTCCCTACGAGATCCGCGGCGAGGGCGACGAGCGCGCCTCGAACGAGCCCGAGCTCGTCATGCGCAGGTGCCTCGAGGAAGCGCTCGCCGAGAAGCCCTGGATCGTCGTCCAGAACCTGCTCGTGCAGGATCCCGACGCCGTCGGCACGCGGGAACTCGACTTCGTCGTCATCGACCCCGAGCGCGGCCTCATCATCGTCGAGGTGAAGGGCGGCGACTACCGCCACTCGCCCGAGCATGGCTGGCACCGCTTCGTGCGCGGCGACATCCGCTTCGGAGACCGTGAGCCGCCGCAGCAGGCCATCAGCGCCATGTACGCCCTCGTCCGCGCGCTCGCGAGCTATGGCAGCCACGACGAGCGGCACCCGCCCTACCTCCACGGCTGGTTCCTCGCTCTCATCGACGCGCATGTCGACTTCGGCACTGTCCCGCTCAGCGCCCGCAACCACATCCTCGGCGCATCGCAGTGCAGGGACCCCGCGAGCCTCCTCCGAGAGCTCGAGGACATGTTCGTGGCGCTGGCCGCGAAATACCCAGAGGTGCCGCAGGGCGAGCGCTCGCCCATGCGCCGCATCGTCGACCGCCACATCCTGCCCACGATGAAGTCGGCGCTCTATGTGCGCGACGAGATCACGAACGCGCGCGTGGTCGAGCACGATGTCATGCGGCCCGTGCGCGGCATCGTCGACGCCACGCATCGCCTCGACCGCGTGCAGATCGAGGGTTACGCGGGCACGGGCAAGACCTATGCGGCGCTCCACCGCGCGCGCCGCGAGATCGCCGATGGCCGGCGGACGCTCGTCACCTGCTTCAACGAGCCGCTCGCGACCGTGCTCGGCCGCACCCTCCGCACGCGCCCCGTCGACGACGCGACGCCGCTCGAGGCCGTCCGCTCTGGCCGCACCGTCGTGGCGAACCTGCACGCGCTTGCGGAGAGCGTGGCGAACGGGCTCGGCCGCGCGCCGTCCTCGGAGCTTGCGGCGGGCGCGCGCTACGACGCGATGATCGCCACGCTCGCCGACGCGGCGCGCGCGGGCGAACTCGGCGCCTTCGACTCGATCGTGATCGACGAGGGGCAGGACTTCACGCCCGCGATGCTCGATGCGCTCGAGGCCCTCGCGGGCCCCACCTCACGCATCGCATTCTTCCACGACCCGAACCAGGCGATCTACCGGCGCAGCGACCCCGCCGCGACCGCGCAGCGCTTCGGGCCGCCGCTCGTCCTGCGGGAGAACCTCCGCAACTCCGTCTCGATCACGGAGTTCCTCCGTTCGCTCGATCCGACGCGCCTCGAGGGAATCGAGGCGCCGCCCTCCGTGCGCGAAGGGCAGCCCGTCGTCGTCGCGGAGTTCGCGCCCGAGGACGCGGACGGTCAGCGCAGGGCGATCAACCGCATCGTCAGGCATCTCGTCGACCGCGAGGATGTCCGCCTCGACGATGTCATGCTCCTCTCGCCCTTCCGCCGCGACCGCGGATGCCTCGCGGGCGAGACGACGATCGCGGGATTCCCGCTCGTCAATCTCGCGGAGTCCTTCACCCACGGCGCAGCCGATGTGCCCGCTGTCCGCTGGGAGACGCTCCA
>JBIKTI010000458.1:0-2651 GCA_044348205.1 Phycisphaerales bacterium
ATGTCGTCATGAACCCCTACGAGGACAACTCGGTCTCCCTCGTCCTCCATCCGCAGTACGCGGGCTATCCGACCGCAGCGAGCATCGCGGACCTCATCAACGACGAGCTCTCGCTCTCGGGCTACTCAGATGCAGCCAAGGTCGAGGATGCGCAGACGATCCGCGTGCGCATTCCCTTCGAGTCGCGCGCCGACCCGAACTCCTTCGTGGCGCGCCTGATGACTTTCTCGATTCCTGGCGACCTGATCCGCACGCCCGCGCGCATCGTGATCGACACGGCGAACAAGGTGATCACCGTCGACGACCGCGTCGAGTTCAGGCCGTCCGCGGTCACCACGGCGACCCTCCGCATCACGACCATCACGCCGCCGATCGAGCCCTCGCCGCAGACGCCCGTCACAGACACCTCGTCGTGGGCGAGCGTGAGCACGGGCGACCCCGCGAACCCGAGCATGCGCCTGCGCACCCTCATCGACGCCTTCAACGAACTCGATGTGCCGTTCGACACGCAGGTCGCCGTCATCGAGAGCCTCTCGCGCCAGGGTGCGCTGAAGGCGGAGATCATCAAGTCATGAACGCGATCTCCTCCGTCGCCTTCGCCCCGAGAAGCGCGCCCGCTGCGTATGCGCCGTCCACCGCGATCGCGTCCTCGACCGACACAGTCTCTTCGACCGACATCGCCTCGTCGCGCGGCTTCCTCCGTCCCGACGACCGCCTCGCCTCGCGCGCCCGCCAGGGCGACACCCGCGGACTCGCGCTCGAGGCAGCGCGCACGCTCGTCTCCGAGGCGTTCATCAAGCCCGTCTTCGCGCAGTTGCGCGAGGGAAGCCTCGCGAGCGAGGCGTTCAAGCCGGGCGTCGCCGAGAAGCGCTTCCGCCCGCTTCTCGACGCGGCGCTTGCGGACGCCGTGGTCGCGAAGTCGGGCTTCGGCATCGTCGAGGTGGTCGCCGACCGCTTCGAGCGCGCGATCGGCCGCAACGGCGACAGCTTCACTCCCTCCGCCTAGTTGACGGCGTCCACGAACGGCGTCCACGAACGGCGTCCACGAACGGCGTCCCCGAATGGCGCCTGAAGACGAGCACCTGAGAGCCCCACATGACGCGCCCTGATCCACGCGCCCAGCCCCGACCGCAGCAGCCAGCAGACCCGCGCCGCTCCGCGGAGCGCCTCCGCATCGTCCTCGAGGAGAGCGCTGCGCGATACAAGCGCCTGCTCGAGCTCGTGCGCGCGCGCCGCGCCGCGCTGCGCTCGGCCGACCTCGCCCGCTTCTCCCAGCTCGACGAAACCGAGCGGCGCGTGGTCGCGGAGCTCCAGGAGCTCGACGCCAAGCGCATCGCAGAGGTGCGCGCGCTCTCCTCGATGCTCGGCCTCGCCGCGAACGCATCCGTCGGCGAGATCGCGGAGCGCCTCGGCCCCGCGGGCGGAAGGCTCCTCATCCTCCGCAGCGAGCTGCGCGATCTGATCCTCACCGTGCGCCGTGAGAGCTCCGTGCTCACGCAGGCCGCAGAGCGGCTCTCAGCGCATCTCGCTGGCATCGCGCAGACAGTCCACTCCGCGCTCGCCCACGCCAACATCTACTCCCGCGGCGGCCAGATCGCCGTCGGGGCCAATGTGATCTCCAGCCTCGACATCCGCAGCTGAGCCGCCCAGACGGGCACGGGTTCTCCATGAGCTTCAACGGCGCACTCCAGATCGGCCGCTCCGCCATCATGACAAGCCAGGCCGCCATGCAGGTGGCGGGCAACAACATGGCGAATGCGTCGACCCCTGGCTACAACCGCCAGGTCGCGCGCATGTCGTCGTCGCTGGTGCAGGCGATCGGACGCGGGAACTTCGTCGGGACGGGCGTCCAGCTCGAGCGCATCATGCGCACGGTCGATGTCGCGCTCCAAGGGCGCGCGCGTGCGGCGGTCAGCGAGGAGAACGCAGCGCTCATCGACCAGCGCTTCCTGAACTCCGTCGAGAGCGTGCGCAACGCGCTCGGCGAGGGCAACCTCTCCGACCGCCTCGGCGCCTTCTTCTCGAGCTTCAGCGAACTCGCGAACAACCCCGCCGACGAGGCGCTCCGCTCGGTGGTGGTCCAGCAGTCGAGCGGCCTCGCCAACTCGATTCGGGCGCTGCGCAACGACCATGTGGCCATCCGCTCCGAGATCGACCGCTCGCTCCAGACCGCCGTGCGCGCCGTCGACTCGCTGCTGACGCAGGTCGCCGAGATCAACGGCCAGATCTCGGTCACGGAGCAGGGCGGCACCGCAGGCGTCGCCAACGACCTCCGCGACCGCCGCGACACGCTCATCGCCGAGATCTCGCAGTATGTCCCCGTGAGCGTGGTCGAGCAGCCGACGGGCGCGGTCGACCTCCTCGTGAACTCCGTGCCCGTCGTCTTCGGCGCAGAGTCGCGCGGCCTGCGCATGGAGACGCTTTCGGTCGACGGATCGATCGAGGTCTCCGTGCGCGTGAACGCCGACGGATCGCTTCTTTCCGCACAGGATGGCCAGATCGGCGCGCTCCTTCGTCAGCGCGACCAGACCGTCGAGCCCGCGATCGCAGACCTCGACAACCTCGCGTCGCAGCTGATCTTCCAGGTCAACCGCATCCATTCGCAGGGCCAGGGCTCGCGCGGCCTGACCACCGTGACGGGGCTCAACACA
>JBIKTI010000547.1:0-2647 GCA_044348205.1 Phycisphaerales bacterium
TCGCGCAGTTTCTCCTCGGCCGCCTTGGCGTCGAGCGCCCGGCGCTCCTCGACCTCGTACACGGTCGCGCTGAAGAGCACGCCCTGACGCTTGGCCGGACCTTCGGCCTTCAACTCGGTCTCGATGGCCTTGATGCTCTCGGCGAGAGCGGCGGCCTGCGCCTTCAACTGGCCGAGCATGTCGATGCGGGTATCCATGTGGTGTCTCCTCTGGTGATTGATGATTCGACGATGGAGATAGTACAGGCTGTTTCTGCCGGTGTCAACAGTTGGCGAAAAGTTTCTCGACCGTCTGCTTGGCCTTGCTCAGCGTGCGGCCGCCCTCGGCGATGTACTCGGCCGTGCCGGGCTTGTAGACCATCCACAGGCTGCCCATGCGGTCGAGGTCTGCGACCGCAACGCCGTCGCGGTACGCGGTCCACACGGCGGGGATGTGGCGCCACGAGCCCGACTTCTTGCCCGGGACCTGCAGGGCGTTCTGCGTCTTGCGGAAGGTGAGGATTATCACATCACCTCCTTCGCGATGCGGTCGGCGGCGAGGTAGGCTCGTTGACGATAGTTGGGGTCGGCCAACAGCGTGGCGCCCGGCAGAACGAGGTCGCGCTTGATAGCGCCGGCAACGCGCTGCGCGTTGAAGAGACTCGACAACTTGCCGCGCTTGTACAGGGTGAACTCAACGCCGTCGTACTGGGCGCGAATCGTGACGGTGTAGTGGCCCGAGCGGCTCTTCGTGATGGTGGTCTTCATGGCTAATCTCCTTGGCTGATTGAATCGATGGAGAGATGGTACAGGCTGTTTCTGCCGGTGTCAACCCCTGCGTGGAAACTTTTTGAGCGGGTCAGCCAACGGAGGTGTCGATGCCGTTGGCGCGGCGGATGGCGCGCTCCAAGTCGAGCACCCGGTCGATGGCGCGGTTCGCCTGCGACTGCAGACGGTCCCAATCCGCATCGTCCCAAGCGGCGCGAACTTCAGGCGCAGAGTCGCGGGCAGATGCCCAAGCCGCTTGCTTGGCATCGCGCTCGGCGATGGCTTGGCGCAGTTGAGCGTTGAGGGTTTCGATGGTGTCCATGGTCGTGTCTCCTGTCTCTGTGGTGATTAGCCGAGGTTGGCGAGAAGTTGACGGGCCTCGAGGATGTGCTGCGGGTCATCGATGCGCAGCCCGAGGTCCTTGCTGCGTTGGTCGTGGCCTGCCACGCAAGCCGTCAGCGCGGCCTTCATGCGCTCGACCGTGTCCTGAATGTTGCCCATGGCCTCGAGGTGGGCGACCTCGTGCTCGAAGTTGCTCGAGTGGACATTGGCGGCAGCGACGCGCAGCGAGATGCAGACGGGAATCATCGAGACGGGCTTCTTCATGGGGACCTCCGGTATGCGATTGGTTACTCGACGGTGGAGATGGTACAGGAGGTTTCTGCCGGTGTCAACAAGTGAATGCATCCGATATGGATGGACCTGTTTTTGGAAAGTTGTTGACAGTGGCGTTGACTCTGGTAAACTCCCTGTCGTCGATTCAATCAATCATCGGAGGTCATATGTACCGCATCGAACATCGGCGAATCACTCGCCACGGCCGCAACGCCGGGTTCAACAACCGCACCACGCGCTACTGCATCGTCCCGACCGCCAACGGCAACACCTGCCCGCTGCTCGACGCCGCCGGCAACGCCCGGCTCTTCGAGACCATCGATAGCGCGAGGCGCGCCGGCAAGGCTTGGGCCAAGGCTCAGGCTCAGGAGGTGGCGGCATGAGCCACATCCTCACGCTCACCTCACCAGACGGTAAGACCCGGCTCGAGGTGTCGCTCATCAACCCCGGCGAGACCTTCCCGCTGTTCGGCGGACGGTCCTCGGGCCTGACGGCTCGGAAGACCGGCAGCCTCATCACCCGATGGGTCCATCCCTACGGGCTCAAGGACACCGAGCACCACATCCACGACCCGAGCGTGTGGAAGTGGGTGGACGAACTCATCAACTGGCACGGCTTCACTCTGCGCGCGGCGCAGCAGGCCGAAGACCAATCACAACGCCCCGTGGGGCAGGAGGGAAAATGAAGGTCAGCATCAAGACGAGCATCGGCGGCCAAGACTCCAAGTATCCGGTCTGGGTCATCAGGCTCACCGTCAAGGCCGGCAGCAAGCACAAGCCCGCGTGGACCACGCACCTGCCGTATACGACCCACGACACCCGCGCCGAGGCGAAGAAGCGCGCCCGCGTGCTCGACCAGTCGGTGCGCCACCAGTTCCGCGCCGACCGCGACAGCGTCAAGAGCGCAGCCAGTCTGCGCCGTTGGTGGTACGCTCACATCGCAGAGACCTGAGTTCCTCCCCGAGTTGAGACGGTGATTGACCCGAGCGCCGGCCCGGGCATCTCAGCAGCCGGCACCTCCCCCTACCGTGGCGTGACTTCCCGCGCGCCGCGGCTCGATGGCCTCGAGTCTGATTGCCCGCGCGCGCCGGGCTAGGCCAAGCGCGCACCCTTCCTCAGGCGCTCTGCGCGCCGGCCCGCTACCTGCGCCTGCCCTCGAGCCCGAGCCGCTCACGCGCCGTCTCCGTGCGTCTCAGAGCCTGTGGACAATCCTGTGGGCATCCTGTGCAAAACCTGTGGGTATCCTGTGGATAACCTGTGGAAAACCTGTGGACAGCCGCGACCCCC